>JANJTH010000053.1 GCA_024711205.1 Planctomycetota bacterium
GGGCGCCGCGGCCGGGTCGAACCGCGCCGCGACGCGCCGGGAGGTGGTCCCGCGCGGGTCGGTCCCGCGCGGGTCGGGGGCGGCCGCCGGCGGGGGCGCGAACGGGCGCGCGTCGGGGCTCGAGGCCCACAGCCGGTCCGAGGCCGACGACGAGAGGCCCGACGCCAGCCCCGCGGTCGGGCGCGGCGCCGGGGGCGCGCCCGGGGCGGGGCGGCCGAGCGCCTGGGCCCACTGCCCCTGCCGGTTGCCCTCGAGGAGCCGCGCCTCGTCCTGGATGAGCTGGCGCGTGGCCTCGCGCTGGACGGCCTCGTGGCGCGCGAACGGGAGCCCGTGCTGGCGGACGAGCCGCTCGCCGAGCGCCCAGGTCCAGCCGGCCTGGGCCTGCTCGGCCGCGAGCCGGTCGAGGAGCGCGGGGTCGAGCCCCGGCTCGCGCCGCATGAGCTGGAGGTAGCGCTCCTCGGCCCGCTGGCGGAGCTTGCGCTGCGCCTGCTCGTGGAGGTGCCGCGCCTCGCCGAGCTCGACGCCGAGCCGGTCGTGGACGGCGCGCGCGAGCGGCACGCGCGCGGCCTGGGCGTCGAGGCCCGCGAGCAGGCGCCGGAGCGCCTCGACGTCGACGAGGTTGCGCCGGACGGCCAGGTTCGCGACGAGGAGGTCCTCGAGGATCAGCATTCAGAGGACGATCTTGCCCTGGACGACCGGGCGGCGCGCCCCCGTCGCGGCGGGCAGGTTGGACGGGCGGCCGAGGACGGTCTCGTTGGCGAGCACGGCGAAGGCGACCGCCTCCTTGGCGTCGGCGCCGAAGCCGAGCCCGAGCTCGTCGAAGGCGCGCACGGCCACGCCGTCGGGCTCGAGCTCGCGGCGGAGCACGCCCATGAGCGTGCGGTTGTGCACGCCGCCGCCCGAGACGACGAGCTCGGCCGCGCGATGCCCGCGCGCGAGCACGTGCTCGCGCACGGCCCCGGCGATCGAGCGGGCCGTGAAGTGGACGAGCGTCGTGAGCAGGTCGATCAGGCGCCCGGGGTCCCAGCGCTCGATCAGCTCGCGCGCGAGCTCGGGGCCGAACAGCTCGCGCCCGGTCGTCTTGGGGGGCGGCACGCGGAGGTACTCGTGCCGGAGGAGCTCCTCGAGCGCGGCCGGGTCGGCCTCGCCGAGGGCCGAGAGCGCCCCGTCGCGGTCGAAGGCGTCCTCGTCGAGCGCGACCTCGCGGGCGACCTCGTCGATCAGGACGTTGCCGGGCCCCGTGTCGAAGGCGAGCACATCCTCGGCGCGCGGCGTGACGACGGTCACGTTGGCGATCCCGCCGATGTTCTGGAGGAGGGTCGTCCGGTCGGGGCGGGCGAGGAGCGCGTGGTCGAGGTAGGCGACGAGGGGGGCGCCGCCGCCGCCCGCGGCGATGTCGCGCACGCGGAAGTCCGACACGACGAGCCGCCCGGTCCGCTCGGCGATCACGGCGCCCTCGCCGAGCTGGAGCGTGGACGGGCGCCCCGCGGCGCGGTCGACGTGGTGGATCGTCTGGCCGTGGCTCGCGATCACGTCGACGGCCTCGAGCGGGACGCCCGCGCGCGCGATCGCGCCCAGGGCCACGTCGGCGAACAGCTCGCCGAGCTCGAAGTTCGCCTCGCACACGTCGCGGACCGAGCCGCGCATGACGTCGAGGATCCGCGCGCGCGCGCCCTCGGGGAAGGGCGCGGTCTCGAAGTGGAGGAGCCGGATCCGGGTGTCGTGGCCGTGGCCCGCGACCTCGCACAGGGCGGCGTCGACGCCGTCGAGCGAGGTCCCGCTCATGAGGCCGAGGATCGTCCGGGCGGGCTTCGCCGCGACCCCGACGAGCGCGTCGAGGCGGGTGCTCACGGGGCCCCCCCGCCGCCCCCGACCGCGCCCGCCTCGAGCGCGCGGCGCAGGTGCCCGCCGTGGCGGTCGAGGAGCGCCGCGGCGGCGGCCGCGTCGAGGCCGCGGCGCCCCATGACGACGGCCGGCTTCACGGCCCCGCCGGTGGCCGCGAGGAGGTCGGCGGCGCGCGCCTCGTCGACGCCGGCCAGGTCCGCGACGATCCGGCGCGCGCGCGCGCGGAGCTTCGCGTTCGTCGCCGCCACGTCGACCATGAGGTCGTCCATGACCTTGCCGAGGAGCGCCATGGCGCCCGTCGTGACGGCGTTCAGGACGCACTTGGTCGCGGTCCCGGCCTTGAGCCGGGTCGAGCCCGTCAGCGCCTCGGGGCCCGTCTCGAGCACGACGAGCGGGTCGAGGCGCCCGGCGAGCGGGGCGAGGTCCGGCGGCGGCCCCGGGGGCGCGCAGGCGACGAGCCCGACCCCGGCCCCGCGCGCGTCGGCCGCGGCGAGGGCGCCCCACACCCAGGGGGTGCGCCCGCTCGCGGCGACGCCCAGGACGAGGTCGCGCGCGTCGACCGCGAGGGCGCCGACCGACGCCGCGCCGTCGTCGCGGTCGTCCTCGGCGCCCTCCCGGGCCGCGAGGAGCGCCTCGGGGCCGCCCGCGAGCGCGGCGACGACCCGGTCGCTCGAGAACGTCGGCCGGCACTCGGCGGCCTCGAGCACCGCGAGGCGCCCGCTCGTCCCGGCCCCGAGCAGCACGAGCCGCCCGCCGCCCGCGAGCGCCGTGTGGGCGCGCGCGATCGCGCGC
>JANJTH010000059.1 GCA_024711205.1 Planctomycetota bacterium
TCGTGCATGGCCTTGCGCCAGGCGCGGAGGCCCTGCAGGAGCTCGATCCGCTGCTCCTTGTCCTTGCAGGCGATCCGGGGGTTCAGGCCGAAGCTGGGCCAGGTGTCTCCCGGGGCCTCGAGCGGGTCGGTGGCCTCGACCGCGGCGACGCCCATGTAGCGCGTGAAGCCGGCCTCGCGGCGCACGGCGTCGATCCGCTCGACCTCGGCGTCGAGGAGCGTGCGGTAGTGCGCGGTCGCCTCCGCCGGGCGGCCCTCGAAGCCGGGCGGCGGCTCGATCACGAAGGAGACCGAGTCGGGCAGGGTCGTGCGGACGCGCGGCGGGCGGGGAGGCCGCGTCTTGGGCAGCTTGGCCTTGGCGTTTCGGCGCCGGCGCTCCTTGTCCTTCGCGACCTTCCTGCGGCGCCGCTTGGTCCCTCGGCGCTGCTTCGCCTCGCGCTTGGCCCGGGCCCGCGCGCGCTCGGCCCGCGCGCGCTCGGTGAGCTCGCGCCAGGCTTCGCGCTCCTCGCGCGCGAGCTCGGCCCCGCGCAGATCGCCCGGCCCCCACTCCGGGCGCCCGACGGGCGGCGTCTCCTCGGGGACGCCCTCCGCCCGGCCGCCCGCGGGGCGCTTCGCCTGCGCGCCTACCTGGCCGCGCACCGCCGCACCGCCGGCGCGTTCGGCGACCTGCCCGTCGAGGGTCGGGTTCGACCAGGCGCGGGCCACGAGCGAGTGGAAGTACTTGTCGTGCAGCGGGATCGCCCGCAGGGGGGAGACCCGACCCAGAGTAGTGGCTTGGGCCGAGCCGCCCGATCCTTGCTGGAACCCTCCAGGCAGCCGCTCCGCGCCTGTTCAGCGCGTTCTCGCAGCCGTCGGCGTACGCGCCGCCGGCCTCGGAGCCGCGCCCTCTGCTCGAGGGGCGCGGCGCCGAGGCGGGTGGTGCCGGGTTGTGGGGTGTTCGAGGCCCCCGGCCAACCTCAGGCCGCGGAGGGCGGGCCTGTTGCTCCGACGGTGCCCCCCACTGCGGCGGGCGTGACGCCCTCGACGCGGGCGGCGTGAAACCGCCAGATCGCGTAGGCGCCGCGCGGGAAGACGACCTCGCGGTCGCCCTCGGACCAGCGGAGGCGGGCGTCGTGCATGGCCTTGCGCCAGGCGCGCAGGCCCTGCAGGAGCTCGATCCGCTGCTCCTTGTCCTTGCAGGCGATCCGGGGTTTCAGGCCGAAGCTGGGCCAGGTGTCGCCCGGGGCCTCGAGCGGGTCGGTGGCCTCGACCGCGGCGACGCCCATGTAGCGCGTGAAGCCGGCCTCGCGGCGCACGGCGTCGATCCGCTCGACCTCGGCGTCGAGGAGCTTGCGGTAGTGCGCGGTCGCCTCCGCCGGGCGCCCCTCGAAGCCGGGCGGGGGCTCGATCACGAAGGAGACCGAGTCGGGCAGGGTCGTGCGGACCCGCGGCGGTCGGGGAGGCCGCGTCTTGGGCAGCTTGGCCTTGGCCTTCCGGCGCCGGCGCTCCTTGTCCTCCGCCACCTTCTTGCGGCGCCGCTTCGTCCCTCGGCGCTGCTTCGCCTCGCGCTTGGCCCGGGCCCGCGCGCGCTCGGCCCGCGCGCGCTCGGTGAACTCGCGCCAGGCCTCGCGCTCCTCGCGCGCGAGCTCGGCCCCGCGCAGATCGCCCGGCCCCCACGCCGGCCGGCCGACGGGCGGCGTCTCCTCGGGGACGCCCTCCGCGCGGCCGCCCGCGGGGCGCTTCGCCTGCGCGCCTACCTGGCCGCGCACCGCCGCACCGCCGGCGCGCTCGCCGCCAGCGGCCTCCGTGTCGACGTCGTCGCCGTCCTGCCCGTCCGCCGCGCGCGCCGCTCGCTCGAGCGCGTGCGCCGGCCGGCGGCCGCCGAAGAAGGCGCCCGCGGGCTTCTCGACCGTGATCGTTCGTCCGAAGTCCTCGGGCATGAACTTGGTCCCCGTCCATTGGTCCGGGTGCGCGACCTGGCCGTCGAGGGTCGGGTTCGTCCAGCAGTAGAGGAGCTGCTGCTCTTGCGATTCGCGGCCGTGCAATTCGACCGCGCCGTAGCTCCCGGTGGACCAGAGGTTCTCGCCGCGGCCGAAGCGCGCGTTGAGCGCCCGGGCGACGAGCGAGTGGAAGTACTGCTTGAAGGCCGGGAGCTGTGACGGCTCGCGGGCGTCACCGCGGTCGCCGAGGACAGCGTGGATGTGGTTGACGTGGGCCAGGAACGCGAAGAGCGCGATCCGGGGGTGGCGCATGAGCGCGGCGCCCAGGGCGTAGCGCACGATCGCGTTCGTCTCGGGGCTCGGCGTGAGGAAGAACACGCGCCGCGCCGTGCGGCGCGTCGTCGAGTAGGTCCGATCGGGCAGGAGGCGACGGGGCAAGCTCACGCGCGCTCGCGGGGCACATGGCGGTCCGCGCCGGCCCCCCCGCCGCACCGGGACTTGGCACACGCCCGTGCCGGCGCCGCCCGGTTCGTCGCGCGCCCGCGAGCAAGACTTGCCCGTCGACTTCGGCCACGAGACGAAGCGCTCGTCCCCGGCGATCGGCACCCCGGCGGACCCGAACACGATCCGATCGTTTCGCCCGCCGTCCACGCCCCGGCCTGTCGGTCCCGCGCGGTAAGGTGCTTCCCTGTGACCCAGGACCCCCACGACGCGCTCTGCAAGGCGGCGTTCTCGCGCATGGAGAACGCCGTCGGCGCGATCCAGGCCGCGCTCCCGCCGGCGGTGCTCGCGCAGCTCGACCTCGAGACGCTGCGACTGTCGCCCGCGAGCTACGTGGACGAGCGGCTCGGGAAGTCGTTCTCGGACCTCGTCTACGAGGTCGACGTCGCAGGTCAGCCGGGCTTCGTGTGCTTCCTGCTCTACGAGCACCAGTCGACCGAGGACCCGCTCGCGGCCCTGTGGGCCGTCTTCTACATGGTCCGGCTCTGGGACCGCTGGCTCGAGGACCACCCGGGCGCGAAGAAGGTCCCACCTGTGCTCCCGATCGTGCTCTACCACGGGGCACGCCCCTGGGCTGCGCCCTTGACCCTCGGGGCGCTCCTCGACGTCCCCGACGCGGCCCGCGCGGCCCTGGGCGACCTCCTGCCCGAGCTCCGGATCCAGCTCGACGACCTCTCGCGCGCCCCCGACGAGGCGCTGCGCGCGCGTCAGGTCGCTGCGTTCGGCCGGCTGGCCTTCTTGCTCTTGAAGCACGGGCGCGCGCTGCGGGCGCGGCCCGGTCCCGACTCGCTCGGAGCGTTCGTGCGCTCGGTCGTGGACCTGCTCGCGGCCTTGCCCCGCTCCGATCGCGAGCGCGCGTGGGTGTATATTCTCGAGGTGACCGCGGAGCCCGAGGCAGACCTGGTGATCGAAGCCCTCCGCGAGGCCCTCCCCCCGGAACAACAGGAGGACGTCATGACCGCGGGCGAGGCGCTCCGGCTCGAGGGCGAACGGCGTGGCAGGCGTGAGACGCTGCTCACCCTGCTCCGGACCAAGTTCAGGCAGCTCTCCACCGAAACGGAGCGCCGCGTGGCCGAGGCCGACGAGCGCGCGCTCGACCGCTGGACCAAGGCTGTCCTGTTCGCTTCGGCGATCGACGAGGTCTGGGCCGAGGACTGAGCGCGTCGTCTCCCCTCCCGGGCTCGCGGCTCGGCCCAGGCCGCCCGGACGGGCAGGGTGCCCTGGGTCCAGGCGCAACCCTCGCCCTGGCAACACCGCTCAAGCGTCCCCCCGCCCCCCGCCGACAAGCCCCCTGGGGAGGGGGACCCGTGGAGCGCCGGGACGACGCGGTCCTCTGTCAGCACCTGGTCCGGGCGGGCGCCGTGCCGCTGGGCGAGCTCGTGGCCTGCGCCGAGGCCCAGCGGGCGCTCCGCGAGGCCGGGCGGCCCGTCCCGCCCCTCGACCGGCTCCTGCTCGAGGGCGGGCTCCTCCCGCAGGCCCAGATCGCCGCCCACCGGGGGGCGGCCGAGGCGGCCGCGGCGGCCGCCGCCGCGGCGCCGCAACGTCGCCGCCGCCGTGCCGGCTCGTCGAGCGGCCGGCACCTGGCCGCGAGCGACGCGGGCGACGGCGTGCGGCCGGGGGCCCGGCGCGGCTGCGAAGAGGTCGGGGAGCCCGTGGCGCCGGGGGGCCAGGGGGCCGGGGGGGGCCCGCGCGGCCCCCCCACCCGCCCCCGCGGGGCCGGGGAGGGGCTCCCGCGCCCCCCCC
>JANJTH010000062.1 GCA_024711205.1 Planctomycetota bacterium
GCGCGCGCCGCGGCGAGCGCGGCCGCGAGCGCGGCCGCGAGCGCCGACCCGCCGAGCGGCTTGCCGAGCACGCCGTCGAGGAGGCCCCGGCCGTCGACCTCGGCGGGGTCGCGCCCCGTCAGCGCGAGCACCGTGAGGTCCGCCCCGCCCGGGAGCGCGCGGAGGCGGCGCGCGACCTCGAGCCCGTCGAGGTCGGGGAGCCCCAGGTCGAGGAGCACGACGTCGGGCCCGAGCGCCGCCGCGCGCGCGAGCCCCGGGAGGCCGGCGACGGCCACGTGGGCCTCGTGCCCGCGCGCGCGCAGGAGGTCCGCGACCACGTCGCCCGCCACGTCGTCGACCACGAGCACGCGGAGGCGGGCGGGCGGCCCGGCCGGGTCGGGGCCGGGCGCGGTCGCCGCGGCGAGCCCGACGGGCGCGCCGGGGGGGTCACGCGGCCCCGCGAGCTCGGCCAGCGCGCCGTCGAGGCGCGCGAGGAAGGCCCGGCCGGCGGCCTCGATCGCGGCCAGGTGCGCCTCGGCCCCGGGGGGCAGGGGCCCGAGGATCCCCTCGCGCAGCACCTCGACGTTCCCCAGGACGACGCCGAGGGGCCCGCGCAGGTCGTGCCCGACGCCGTCGAGCGCCCCCGCGAGCGCGCCGCGCTCGATCACGCGCCGCCCCCGAGCCGCCGGAGGTCGCCCCAGAACCCCGGGTAGGAGACGGCGACGCAGGCCCCGTCGTCGAGGAACACCGGGCCGTCGGCGCGCAGCGCGGCCACGGCGAAGGCCATGGCCAGCCGGTGGTCGCCGTGGGTCGCGAGGGTGACCCCGCCGCGCAGCGCGCGGTCGGGGTCGCCCCCGACCTCGAGGCCGTCGGGGCGCTCGGTGACCTCGACGCCGAGCGCCCCGAGCCCGCGGGCGACCGCGGCGAGCCGGTCCGACTCCTTGTGGCGCAGCTCGCCCGCGTCGGTGAGCCGCGTCCGCCCGCGCGCGAAGGCCGCGACGACCGCGAGCACGGGCACCTCGTCGATCGCGCGCAGGACGACCTCGCCGCCCAGGTCGGCCGCGACGAGCGGGGCGGCCGGCGCCGCGCTGACCGACCCGACCGGCTCGCCCCCGTCGGGGCACGGGCCCGGCGCGACCTCGAGCCGCGCGCCCATGGCCCGCAGCGCCTCGAGCGCGCCGGTGCGCGTCGGGTTCAGGCCCACGCCCTCCACGCTCACGTGCGAGCCCGGGACGAGCAGGGCGGCGGCGAGCAGGAACGCGGCCGACGACGGGTCGCCCGGGACGTCGACGTCGAGGGCGCGGAGCGCCTGCCCGCCCTCGAGCGCGAGCGCCCCGTCCGGCGCCTCGTCGAGGCGGACGCCGCGCGCGCGGAGCGCGCGCTCGGTGTGGTCGCGCGAGCGCCCGGGCTCGCGCACCCGCGTCGTCCCGCGGGCGGCGAGCCCGGCCAGGAGCACGGCCGACTTGACCTGCGCCGAGGCGACCGGGCTCTCGAAGTCGATCCCCGTGAGCGCCGCCCCGCGCACGCGGACGGGCGCCGTGCCCCCCGTCGTCTCGACCATGGCCCCCATGCGCCGGAGCGGGGCGGCGACGCGCTCCATGGGCCGCCGCGAGAGCGAGGCGTCGCCCACGAGCGTGGCCTCGACCCCGGGCCGCCCCGCGAGCGCGCCGAGCAGGAGGCGCATGGTCGTCCCGGAGTTGCCGCAGTCGAGCGGCGCCGCCGGCGTCCGCCAGGGCCGGCCCTCGACGACGACGACCTCGCCGCCGCCGCCCGGGTCGGGCGCGCGCGAGATCGGGACCCCGAGCGCCGCGAGGCAGCCCCAGGTCGAGCGGACGTCCTCGCCCTCGAGGAGGCCCCGGATCCGCGTCGTGCCCGTCGCGAGCCCGCCCAGGAGCAGCGCCCGGTGCGAGATCGACTTGTCCCCAGGCACGCGGACGACGCCGCGGAGGGGGGTGAGGGCGGGGGCGAGGGGGTGGGGCAAGAGGGACAAGAGGGTGACCTGGGGGGAGTGCGCCTTGGACGCGGGGCAGAGGGCAAGGGCAAGGGCAAGGGCAAGGGCAAGGAAAGAGGGGAGAAGGAAGAAGGAAGAAGGAAGAGGACAGGAGGGAGTGGGACCTCGCGTGGAAGGAAGAGGTGCGAGGGCCCTGAACGACCGCGGGAACGGGAACGGGAAGGAGCTCCGCGGGGCGTACGCGCCGCGCTGGGGCTGGACGCCGCCGGGGGCCAGCCCGAGGCCGATCCCTGCACGAATGAGCGAGGGGCGCGGGCGCAGCCCGCGCCCCTCGCTCATTCGATCGTGCAGATCGCGGTCGGGCGCTTGATCCGCAGGACCAGGCACTCGTAGACGCGGAACGGGAAGTCCTGGTCGCGCTCGCCCAGGAACGCGAGGCTCAGGTCCTCGGCGACCGCGATGTCGAAGTTCTGGTCGCCCGTCGAGAGCAGGACCGACTTGCCGTCCGGGATCACGGGCGACGTGTAGACGCCGTCGTCGCAGAGCCGCAGGATCGCGTCCATCTCGGGCGCGAACTGCCCCTCGCGCAGGCGGATCAGCCGGGCGTAGTCGCGCGCCGAGACGGCCAGCGCGAACGGGCGGTGGTGGTTGCGCTCGAGGAGCGTCTCGGTCGCCGTGACCACGTCCTGGTAGGCCTGCCCGAACTTCGACCAGTCGCCGCGCTTGACCGTCGAGCGGCCCTTCGCGTTGAGCAGGCCCTCGAGCCCGAACCGGGGCTCGCCGTTGAAGAGGAGCGTGTCCTCGCGGTCGGCGACGAAGTGCGCGGCGCGGATCGCGCGCGAGGCGTCGAGCGGCGCGCCGAGCTTCTTGGCCAGCTCGACGTCGCGCCAGTGGCACACGAAGTCCTTGTAGATGATCGGCACGCGGAGGTGCGTCTCGCGGACCGCGATGATCGGCTCGGGGTCCTGCCGGCCGACGAGGTCGATCTCGCCGTCGTGGTCGGGGCCGTATTCCTCGAGGCGGACGGTCTCGATCCCGGCGCCGAGCGGGCCGTACAGCCCGAGGAAGCGCCGGCCGACGAGCGTGCGGCGGGCCTCGCGCACGATCGCCTCCTCGAGCTGCGACCACTGCGCGTCGGACATGGGGTTCGGGCTGGCCATGGCGGCTCTCCTCATGGGCGGGCGGACCCTGGCGGTCCGTGGGGTCCTGGATCAGCCTCGGAGCGCGCCGAGGCGGCGCGGGTCGTGGGCGGCGTAGGGGTCGGGGCGCAGCGCGCCGACGGTGAGCCGCGCGGGGCGCCCGGCGCCCTCACCGCCGGGCGCGGCGGCCGCGCGCGCGAGCAGGCCGGCCACGTGCTCGTCCTCCTCCTCGGCGAGGTGCTCGACGAGGAGCGCGCGCGTGGCCGGCTCCATGCCGGCGTCCGCGGCGATCCGGGCCACGATCGGCCGGTGCTCGGCCTTGAGATCGGCCAGGTGCTGGACCATCGCCTGGAGCGTGGGCGCCCGGAGCGTGGGCGCCGCCGCTGGCTCGACCCGATCGCGCGCTTCGGTCATCCGCCCCCTCCTGGGGCGGAAGTCTCGGCGAGCCGGGACCCCGCGTCAACCGAACCCGTGGGCGGCCGCCGCACGCGCGGGTGGGACCGCGGGCGCGCGGCGGCCCGGGGCACGGGCCCGCGGGCATCAGGTAACGTCGCGCCGCCGCGCGCGGGCCGCGCCCCGCGCGCATGGAGGTCGACGTGGGGAAGAAGCGCCTCGCCGGGCAGCGGGCCCTCGTGACGGGGGCGAGCAGCGGGATCGGGGCCGAGCTGGCGCGCGTCCTCGCCGAGGAGGGCGCGAACCTCGTCATCACGGCGCGCCGCAAGGACCGCCTCGAGGCGCTCGCGACCGAGCTGCGCGAGCGGCACGGCGTCGAGGTCCGGGTCGTGCAGTCGGACCTCGAGGAGCCGGACGCCCCCGCGAAGCTCCTCGCCGAGACCGAGGGCGCCGGGCTCGCCGTCGACGTGCTCGTGAACAACGCCGGGTTCGGCGCCTACGACGACTTCGTCGCCGTCCCCTGGGCGAAGACCCGCGGGATCATCCAGGTCAACCTCGTCGCGCTGACCGAGCTCATGCACCTGTTCCTCCCCAAGATGATCGCGCGCCGCCACGGGCGCGTGATGAACATCGCCTCCATGGGCGCGTACATGCCCACGCCCACGTTCGCCGTCTACACGTCGACGAAGGTCTACGTGCGGAACCTGACCGAGGCCGTCGACTTCGAGCTGAAGGGCACCGGGGTGCGCGCGATCTCGGTGTGCCCGGGCGGCACGACGACCGAGTTCCTCGACGCCGCCGAGCAGCAGCTCAAGGGCGGCATGGCGAAGCTCGCGATGATGTCGGCCGAGCGCTGCGCCAGGATCTCCGTGCGGAAGATGCTCGCCGGGCGCCGCAACGTCGTGACCGGCTTCCTCAACGCGCTCACGTGCTGGCTCCTGCGGTTCATCCCGCGCGCCTGGCAGCCGTGGCTCGCCTGGAAGACGATGTCCTCCGCGGTCGACAAGAAGAAGGCGCTCCCGGGCTGAGCGCCGGCGACGGCGGGGCCGCGGCGCCCCCCGGGGGCCGCGACCCGCCACGGCTGGGCGTTCGTCTCACCGCGCACGCGCGCCCGGCACGCGCGGGCAAGAGCTTGAGGTGGCACGGAGGATGCAATCCCGGCCAGCGGGAGTGCGCCGTGACACGGATCGCCCTGGCTGCCTGCTTCCTCGCCTTGCTCGCGCCTGCGGCCCCGGCCCTCGAGGCCACGGGGCTCGACGCGATCACGACCCCGGGCCGACCCGTGCGCGTCAGCGCGAAGTTCGAGCACCGGGGGTGGGCCTTCTTCCGCCTCGACGTGCGCCGCGCCCGAGCGACCGTGTCGGTCCTCGGGCAGACGACGCGCGCGGTCACGGACGGGGACGGCCTGGCCCACGCCACGGTCACGCCGACGGCGCCCGGGGTCCACCCGATCGACGCGTGGCTGGACCGCGAGCCGGGGACCCGCGCGCGCGGCCGCCTGTTCGTGTTCGACCCGGCGCGCCCGGTCGTCGTCGTGGACGTCGACGGCACGATCTCGGACCTGCCCGACTGGCGGGTCCCCTTCGACGGCGACCGCGCCCCGGCGTTCGCCGGCTCGGTGCAGGTCCTGACCGAGCTCGCGCGGACGCACCACGTCGTCTACCTGACGGCCCGCGACGACACGCTCGACGCCAAGACCCGCGCCTTCCTCGCGCGGCACGGCTTCCCCGACGGGCCCGTCGTGTTCAACGACCAGGGCCTCTGGACGCGCGCCGAGCGCCTGCGGATCGTGCCTCGCAACCACGGGCGCGCCAAGCGCGCGCAGCTCGAGGCGCTCCGCGCGCGCGGCGTGCGCCTCGCGCTGGGGATCGGGAACGCCGAGACGGACGGCGAGGCCTACGAGGGCGCGGGCCTGCCCAGCTACCTGAACACGCGCGAGCGAGGGGCCGGCAGCTCCGTCCGCTTCACGCGCTGGGACACGGAGCTGCGCCCGCGGCTCGTGGCCGACGGGCACCTGCCGCGGACCCGAGGGCTCGCGGGCTCGATCCCGTAGGCGCCCGGACGGGCGCCCCCCCCCCCCCCGGGCCCCGCGGCGCGCGGGGGCCGCCCCCCGCCCCCCCCCGGCGCGGCGGGCCCCCCACCCGCGGCCCCCCGGCGCCCGGGGGCCCACCCCCGCCCCCCCCCG
>JANJTH010000075.1 GCA_024711205.1 Planctomycetota bacterium
TGGCGCCGCGACGGCTCGACGGGTGGGCGCGGCCGCCGCGGCCGGCTCCGACTCCGCCCACACCGGGTGCCGGCCGACCGCGAGGAGCGCCAGGGCCGCCGCGCAGCCGACGAGCGGCGCGAGGCCCCAGAGCGCCGCGTCGCCCCAGCGGACGAGCGCGGTCGTCCCGAGGAGCGGCGCGAGCACGTGCCCGAGCCCGAACGCGAGCGACATGGCGCCGAACCACCGCCCGCGCGTGGCCGCGGGGGCGAGCGCCGCCACGGCCGTCGCCACGGTCGGGTAGAACGCGACCTCGCCGAGCGTGAGCAGGAGCACGGCCAGCCCGAGGGGCAGGGGCTCGACGGAGCGCCCCACGAGGCCGTAGCCGGCCGCGTAGAGGAGCGCGCCGAGCGCGAGCGCCGTCGTGGGCCGGGTCCGCTCGAGCAGCCGCGTGATCGGGAACTGCCCGACCACGCACACGACCGCGTTGAGGGCCAGCAGCCGCCCGTAGAGCAGCGTCGCGTCCCCCGCCCCGCGCCGGGCCACCGAGAGCGGCAGCGTCGTCATGAGCTGCGCCGCGACCGTCGTCACGACGAGCGCGGCGAGGAGCACGGCCAGGAGCGCGCCGACCGGGGCGCGCGCCCCGCCCTCCCCGAGGCCCCGCCCCGCCGTCGGCCCGGTCGTCACCTGGCCGCCCGCGGCCGCCTCGGCGGGCCGCGTCTCGGGGAGGAGGCGCGCGAGCGCGAGGCCCGTGAGCGCCGTGACCGCCGCCTCGAGCGCGAACAGGAGCCCGAAGCCGTGAGCCGCGAGCCAGCCGGCGAGGAGCGTACCGAGGCCGAACCCGAGGTTGACCGCCACGCGGAACAGCCCGAACGCGCGCGCCCGGCGCGCCGGACCGGTCACGTCGGTGATCGCCGCGGTGACCGCCGGCCGCGACAGGTCGTGCGCGAACCCGCGGAACGCGAGCGCCGCGCCGAGCGCGAGCGCCGGCGCGCCGGGCAGGAGCGCGAGGCTCAGGGCCTGGAGCGCGAAGCCGCCGAGGATCGCCGGGCGGCGCCCGAGGCGGTCCGCGGCCCACCCGCCGAGCGGCGCTGCGAGCAGCCCCACCGCGCCCGACGCCGTGAGCACGAGGCCCACGGCCGCCTCGTCGAGGCCGCGCTCGACGTGCAGCCAGACCGGCAGGAACGGGCCGACCATGCCGCAGAGGCGGTTCACGAAGAGGGCCGCCAGCAGCACCCAGAACGTCCGCCCCACCGCGCTGCTCCCGGCCGGGCGCCCGACGGGCCCGGCCTCGCGGGCGCCCTCGTGGGGTGCCTCGCTCTTCGATCGCCCCTGACGCGCTGCGTCGGCCGCCGCTGTCACGCCCGGGTGAGCTGCACGCGGCCCTCGGACCCGGCTTCGCACCGGCGCGCGCGAAGGCCCGGGGGAGTCCGACGTCCTGGGTACACTCCGGCCGCTGGCGTCCGCCTGCGACGGGGGTCCGTCGCGGGCGAGCCGAGGGAGCGCGGCGGTGCGGTGAGGAGCCTCGGGTCGGCCGGCGCTCACGCTGGAGGTCGTGCGGGGGGCGCGACGTCCGCCACGGCGGGCGCGAGGGCGCGGCGCGCGCGGATCGCGCTCCTCGCGGGCCCGCTCCTCGCGGTCGCCGGTTGCCGCGGCGGCGACGACGGCCCGGCGGCGGACGACGGCGGGCCGACGGCGTCCTCGGGGCGCGGCGGCGGCGACCACGCGGCGGCCGAGCGCCTGATCGCGGTCGAGCCGCGCGTCGTCCGCTGGTACGCCTGGCGACCGACGCCCGACGCCCCGCCGCGCCCCGTCGCGCTCGTGTCGCGGGCCACGCCGACGGGCGCCGCGCTCACGACGCTCGGCCTCGGCGCGCGCCCGCGCGACGAGCTCCGCCTCGAGCGCGACCGGTTCGCGATCTGGATCGACCCCGGCGCCGCCGCGCCGGGCGCGCCCGCTTACTGCGCGTGGCTCCCGGCGCCGAGCTGGTCGGAGCCGCTCCCCGGCGGGCGGCGCGGGATCGAGCCCGTCTCGGCGCCGGCGGGGCGCGTCCTCGCGGCGCGGACCGAGGTCGTCGCGCGCGAGGTGCGCGCGACGCTCGCGCACTGGTTCGCGCCGGACCTCGGGCTCGTCCGCCTCGAGCGGCGCGAGGGCGAGCGCGTGGTCGCCACGCTCGAGCTCGTCGACTCGGGCCCCCGCGCCGCGCCGGGCGGGGACGCGCGGCAGCCCACCGGCGCGGCCGAGCCCGAGGCCCTCTGGACCCGGCTCGAGGCCGCCCTCCGCCGGCTCGACGCGGGCGGCGTCGCGGCCTGCCTCGGCGAACCGCTCCGCCAGGAGGTCGGCGGCTTCGGCTGGAGCGACGTGACCGACCTCGTGGAGCGCCCCGGAGCCGTCGGCCGCGTCGCGGCCCCGGACGCGCAGGACGCGGACCGCGGGCTCCTGCGCCTGATCGCGCTCGACGTGCGCCGCACGGGGCCCTTCGCGCCCGCCTTCGCCGAGGCGAACGGCGAGGCGGGTGACGGGACCGGCGAGGTCGCGCCCGTCGTCGCGGCCGAGGCCTCGGCCTGCGCCGACCCGGCGACGAACGCCCGCCGGCCCGTCCGGGTCGTCGTGCGCCGGGTCGACGGCGCCTGGCGCTGGACCGACCTCGAGGACCCCGGGCCGGCGCGACCCGGACGGTGAGCCCCCGGCGCCCCGGAGGGCGCAGGTGGCCGGACGCGCCGGGTCCCCGGCCGGCGCCGGCGGGGCCTGGCCCGACCCGCGCCTGCCCCGGCGGCCGCCGACTGCGGCGCCTGGCGCGCGG
>JANJTH010000089.1 GCA_024711205.1 Planctomycetota bacterium
GCCCCCCCGGCGCCGGCGGCCCCCCGGGCGCCGGCGGCGACGACCGTCGCCCGCTCCGCGGCGTCCCCGCGCGCACGTCGGTCTCGCCGGCCAAGCGCGGGAAGCAGGCCACCCGCCGCGCCGGCGGCCAGGCCGAGCTCGGCCGCGGACGCCGCCTCGAGCGGCTCATGCACGAGCGCGAGCACTGGCACCGCGCCGGCAAGAAGCGCCCGAAGCGCGCGATCAAGGCGAACGTCGTCCGCCCCGACAAGGTCGAGATCGACCTGCCGATCAGCCTCAAGGACCTGTCCGCCGTCCTCGCCATGCGCGTCCCCGAGATCATGGGCTTCCTCATGAAGCAGGGGATCATGGTGAACCTCAACCAGCCGGTCCCCAAGGAGGCGGTCGAGCTGCTCTGCCTCCACCACAACATCGACCTGACGATCGTCGACGAGGTCGACTACGACGATCAGCTCGAGCGCGAGACGGAGGAGGAGGAGGACGAGGCGAACCTGGTCCCGCGCCAGCCGATCGTCGCGGTCCTCGGCCACGTCGACCACGGCAAGACGACGCTGCTCGACACGATCCGCAAGACGAAGTCGCCGGTCGCCGCGCAGGAGGCGGGCGGGATCACGCAGCACATCGGCGCCTACGTCGCCGAGCACGACGGCAAGCCCGTCACGTTCATCGACACGCCGGGCCACGAGGCGTTCACGGAGATGCGCGCGCGCGGCGCGAACGTGACCGACATCGTGCTGCTCGTGATCGCCGCCGACGACGGGGTCATGCCCCAGACGAAGGAGGCGATCCAGCACGCGCAGGCGGCGAAGGCCCACATCATCGTCGCCATGACGAAGATCGACAAGCCGAACGCGAACCGCGACCGCGTCTACCAGCAGCTCGCCCAGATCGAGGGCATGCTCCCGCAGGAGTTCGGCGGCGACGTCGAGGTCGTGCCCGTCTCCGCGGTCAAGGGCGAGGGGATCGACGCGCTGCTCGAGACGATCCTCACCTACGCGGAGCTGCTCGAGCTCAAGGCCAACCCGACGCGCAAGGCGAACGGGACGATCCTCGAGGCGAAGAAGACCGTCGGGCGCGGCGTCGTCGTGACGGTCCTCGTCGAGGACGGCACGCTCAAGCGCGGCGACCAGGTCATCGCCGGGCGCCACGCCTGCAAGGTCCGCATGCTGTTCAGCGACCGGGGCAAGCCGGTCAAGGAGGCCGGGCCCGGCACCCCGGTCGAGATGCTCGGGTTCGACGAGGTCCCCGAGGCGGGCGACCGCTTCTACGGGATCGAGGACGACGCCGAGCTCAAGAACATCGTCGCCGACCGCGAGCGGCGGCAGCGCGAGCTGATCGCCGAGGCCGCGATCCCGACCGACTACGCGGGCGTGATCCAGCGGCTCGCCGACATGGAGGTCAAGGAGGTCCGCGTCGTCCTCAAGGCCGACACGCAGGGCTCGCTCCAGGTGCTCAAGAAGGAGCTCTCGAAGCTCGGCACGGACGAGGTCCGCTGCAAGGTGATCCGCGACGGGGTGGGCGCGATCACGACGGCCGACGTGAACCTGGCGTTCGCGGAGCGGAGCACGAAGGCCGTGATCGTCGGGTTCGGGGTCGTCGCCGAGACGAAGGCCCGCGCGCTCGCCAAGGAGAAGGGGGTCGAGATCCGGCAGCACTCGATCATCTACAAGCTCCTCGAGGACATGAAGGACGTCATGGGCGGCGCCCTCGACCCGGAGGAGCGCGAGAACGTGCTCGGCACGGTCGAGGTCCGCAAGGTGTTCCGCTCGTCCAAGCTGGGCAACATCTGCGGCTGCTTCGTCGAGCAGGGGATCGTGCGCCGCAACGCCATGGTCCGCCTCTCGCGCGACGGGATCGTCCTCTGGCAGGGCGAGCTGGACAGCCTGCGTCGGTTCAAGGACGACGTGAAGGAGGTCCGCGAGAACTTCGAGTGCGGCATCAAGCTCAAGGGCTACGACGACGTGCACGAGGGCGACCGGCTCGAGGTGTTCGAGATCGAGCGGATCAAGCGAACGCTCGATTGAACGGCCCGCGCGGGCGCGCCCCCCGGCGGGGGGCCGCCCGGCGCGCGCCGCGTGGGGTGCTCTGACCATGGCGTCGATCCGTGTCGGCCGCGTGCGCGAGAAGATCAAGTTCGAGGTCGCGCGGATCCTCCAGACCGAGCTCAAGGACCCCCGGATGGGGTTCGTGACGGTCATCGACGTCGACCTGAGCCACGACTTCCGGCACGCGAAGGTCAAGGTCTCGGTCCTCGCCGAGAAGGAGTCCGAGGTCCGGCGCGTGCTCCGCATGCTCGAGGACGCGCGCGGCTTCGTGCAGTCGACCGTGGCCTCGCGCCTGCGGACGCGCGTCGCGCCGGAGCTCCGCTTCGTGCTCGACCGCTCGGCCGAGCAGTCGGTCAAGATCTCGTCCATGCTCGACTCGCTGCGGCAGGAGCGCGAGGAGCGCGAGGCCCGGGCGGGCGACGGCGCGGGGGACGCGCTCGAGCGGTCGGAGGGGCTCGAGAGCGCGGCCGAGGTCGACCCGCTCCCCGGCCGGGCGCTCGACCGCGACGACGACCTCGGGTGACGCCGCCGCGCGGGCGCCCGCGAGGCCGGGCGCCGGCGGAGGTCGTCGTGGCGGTCGCGGCGGCCCTGGGCGGCTGCGTCGGGGCGCCGGCGGCCCACGAGGCCACGAAGGAGTACTACGTCGAGACGGCCGGGGAGCCGGGGGCCACGGCCGCGCTCCGGCTGACGGCGTTTCCCCTGGCGCCGGCGCAGGAGGGCGCCGTGTACGCGGTCGCCCGCTCGCTCGTGCCGGGAGGCGACCTCGACCCCGCGCTGCTCGCCGAGCTCCTCGGCGGGCTCGAGGGCGAGGGGGAGGAGGGCGGCGTCAAGGACCCGCCCGGGGTCCTCTACATGCCGGCGCGCCCCGAGGCGCTCGCGGCGAGCGTGTGCCTCGTCCTGCACACGGCCTTCGCGCGCGACCTGGGCGCGCCCCGCGGCCTCGTCGAGGTGATCCACCACCTGCGCTTCCTCGTCGTGAACCGCGGCGCCGCGCCGGTCCGCCTCGACCCGCGCGCCGTCGTCGTCGCGACGCTCGGGGCGCGCGCGGCCGCGCCGCCCGGGGGCGGCGACGCCGCGCCGGGCCCCG
>JANJTH010000106.1 GCA_024711205.1 Planctomycetota bacterium
GGACGGCCGCGCCGGGCCGTCCCCGGGCGAGGCGGCGCCAGGCTGGGCGGCGTCCTCGGACCTGGCCCCGAGCGCGCCGAAGGCCACGCCCGCACCCAGCCCGAGCGCGAGCGCGAGGCCCGTCGCGGCGACGAGGGGCCCGCGCCGCGCGGGCTGCGTCGCCGGCCCCGCGTCGCGCCTCCCGAGCGCGCGCTCGAGCGCGCGCGCGACGTCCTCCGCGGTCGCGGGCCGCCGGGCGGGGTCCTTCTCGAGCGCGTGGAGGCAGAGGGCCTCGAGGTCCGGCGGGACGTCCGGCGCGAGGGAGGACGGGCGGGGGGCCGGGGCGGTGAGGACCCCGAACAGGTGCTGCGCCGTCGGGCCGTCGAAGGGACGCCGCCCGGTCAGGACCTCGAACAGGAGCACGCCGAGCGCCCACACGTCGGTCCGGCGGTCGATCGCGGCCGCCCGGCCGTCGGCCTGCTCGGGCGCCAGGTAGGCGAGCGTGCCCACGATCGCGCCGGTGCGCGTCAGGGCCTCCGTCGTCGCCTGCAGGTCGCGGGCGATCCCGAAGTCGGTGACCTGGGCCCGGCCGCGCGCGTCGAGCAGCACGTTCGCGGGCTTCACGTCGCGATGCACGAACCCGGCCTCGTGCGCGAAGTGGAGCGCGCGGGCCACCTCGACGAGCAGCTCGAGCGCGCGCGCGCGCGGGAGCCCCCCCTTGAGCGCGTCCTCGAGGCTGCCGCCGGGGAGGCGGTCCATGACGAGGTAGGGGTGTCCCTGGTGGAGGCCCACGTCGCGGAGGGGGACGATCCCGGGGTGTCGGCCCAGGAACCGCATCGCCTCGGCCTCGCGCCGGAACCGCTCGACCACGTCGGGGCGCTGCTCGAGCAGGAGCTTGAGCGCGAAGGGCGCGTCCCCCTCGGGACCGCTCACCGCGTAGACGACGCCCATGCCGCCGCGTCCGAGCTCCGAGACGACGCGGTAGCGGCCGACGAACGAACCGGGCCCCACGTGGTCCTCCCCGCGCCCCCCCGGACGAGGCGGGCGAGCGTAGCATCGGCGGCCACGGACCCCGGCCAGCGCCCGTGGGCGCAGGCGGGGGCCCCGAGGCGCCCGGACCGAGGACGACGTGGACTCCGAACTCGCGACGACGGCGCCGACGCCGCATGGACCTCCGATGGGCGAGGGGCCCGCGTCCGGCCCGGCCGCGCCCGCGCTCGAGGGCGGGCGGCTCGCGGGGGCGCTCGTGGTCGGGCTCCTCGGGCTGGCGGGCGCGTGCTGGGCGCTGGGCCGCTGGTACCGCGGGCCCCTCGAGGCGCTCGGCGCCTGGCTCGTGGAGCGCCTCGGGCTCGGGTTCGTCGCCGGCGGGGTGTTCCTGCTCGACCTCTCCCCGGTCCCGCTCGTGACCGAGCCGGTGCTCGTGCTCGCGACGACGGGGGGCCTGCCCTGGGGGCAGGTCGTGGCGGTCGCGGCGACGGCGAGCGTGTCCGCCGGCCTGACCTGCTACCTGGGCGGCGGCGCGCGCGGGCTGCGCGGGGGGCCGGTCCGCCTGGGGGGGGGGGGGGGCGGCGGGGGCGGCGGGCCCCGCCCCCCCCCCCGCCCCGCGGCCCCCGCCCCCCCCCCCCCCCCCCCGCCGGGGGCTCGCGCGCCGGCTGGCGGGCGCGGGCGAGGCGCGCGCGCGGGAGCTCGTGCGGCGCCATGGGCTCGTCACGATCGCGCTCGCGGCGATCACGCCGCTCCCGTTCGCGATCTGCGCCTGGAGCGCCGGCGCGCTCGGGATGCGCCTGGCGCCGTTCCTCCTCGGGCTGTCGCTCCGGGTCCCGAAGGTCGCGTTCTACGCCTGGGTGATCGACCAGAGCTGGCGGGCCGGCGCCCTGCGTTGAGGACCCTACGCGACCGCGGACGGCGCGTCGCGGCGCGCGCGGGCGGGTCGGTCGGGGATCTCGTCGCCGTCCACTCCGGCGGCAGGCGGGGGCGCGCTCAGGTCGCGGGCCACGACGAGCTCGATCCCGTGGCGCCCGAGCGCGCGCGAGCGGAGGAGGCCCGCCTTCTCGAGGGCGCGGAGGCTCCGACGGATCGAGACCGGCGAGCGCCCGCAGCGCGCGGCGAGCTCGTCGCAGGTGCCCCGCCACTTCCCCTCGAGGAGGAGCGGGAGCAGGTGGGCGAGCGTGGCCTCCGCGGCCAGGATCGTCGAACCCGTGCCGCCACGGCGCTCGAGGTCCTTGCGCATGACGAAGAGGGTCCGGTGGAGCTGATCGGCGACTTCCCGGGTGATCATGGTCGATCGTAAGCGAGCGCTGGGCCAGCACGACCTCGTTGGAAACGCGCAGGTTACGAACACGGACGTCCCAAAGCGAGACGACTTGGCGTCTCTTTTCGAGGCACCTTGGCGAGTTGGCTTGAAATGAGTCATTGCCTCCGATGGGAGCGCCGCCAGGCCGCCGGGTGCTCGAACGGCAAGGAGCCCCTGGACCTGGCCCGGATGATCGCGCGGGCCTCCTCGGGGAAGCCGCCGTCCCCCCATGACGAGACCGTCTCGACCGCGAGCCCCTGCTCCACGAGGAGCGCCCCCGCAGGGCGTCCGTCGACGAGGAGGTGGCCGAGCAAACGCCCCCGGGCGTCGACCTCCTGCCGCGTCACGAGCTCGATCGTGCGGGCCGCCTGGAGGGCCTCGGCGAGGCAGCGAGCCGCCGCGCTCGCCCACGGCTCCTGATCGCCGACGAACCAGGGCGCCGGCGACTCCGGCGCGTCGGCGCCGAGGAGCCGGACGAGGCGACCCGGCGCGCGGAGCCGCCCGCCCGAGGTGACCCCGGTCGCGGTGAGCGCGACCGTGTCGCCGTCGAGCACGACCAGGTCGGTCGCCCGGAGCAGGAGCCTGCGAGGCGGGCCCACCCGGGTCGGCGAGGCCCCGCGCTCGCCCTCCTCGAGGGCGACGGCGACCCACCCGACCGCGCCGGCCAGGGCCAGCGCGGTCCGGAGCCAGCGACGGCGTGGGCGCGGGGCGCGGGGGGACGGCGAGCGCGGGCGCACGGGGACCTCCGCGCCCCGCTCTGCGCGTCGCATGCCGCGACGAGCCCACCGCGCCGCCAGGGCTTCGGACGCCGCGCGCGCCGAAGGCGGTCGGAGGCCGCACGCGTGGGGGGCAAGCGTTACCCGCGCGAGACCCGCGGCGAGCCGCTAGTCGGGCTGGGCCCCGCGCGCGCCGCGCCCCTCGGCCGCGGCGCGCGCGACGGCGGCGCGCGCGTCGGCCCGGCGCGCCGCGAGGAACACGTAGAGCCGCCACAGGTCGCGGTGCTTCTCGAGCAGGAGGTCGACCTCCGGGAGCCGCAGCGACGACAGGGGACGGAGCGGGCCCGCGCCGACGTCGGCGAGCATGTGCGCCTCCTTGAGCGCCATGTCGGCGCCGGGGCAGTAGAGGACGACGTCGCCCGGGTCGAGCCCGCACGCGGCCTCGAGCTCGGCCTCGAACGCCTCGCGCGCGGCGCGGTCCGCGTGGAAGCGCGCGACGAGCGCGGCCTGCTGGTCCGGCGTGACGTCGCCGCGCCCGAGCACCCAGGCGCGCTTCGGGAGGCGCCGCGCCCGCAGGTCGTCGAGCAGGCGCGCGACGACGGGGTCGCCCGGCGCGTAGGCGTGCCGCAGGTGGAGGAGCAGGCCCTCGTCGCCGAGCTCGAACAGGTCCTCGAGGGCGAGCCCGCGCGCGACCGCCCGCTCGACGAGCTTCGAGACGAGCGCGCCCGAGGCGACCTTGGCGTGGTGGAAGTAGACCCGCTCCGAGAGCGTGTAGCGGAGCCGCAGGAGGTGCACGACCTCCGAGAACGCGTCCTCGCGCGGGAGCCCGCGCTTGGTCAGGCAGAGGACGAGCCGGCCGTCGCGCACGTCGAGGTAGCGGAGCACGCGCTCGTCGTAGCCGCGGCGGATCCCCGTCCCGTGGGCGTCGCGCGCCAGGTAGTCGAGCAGGTCGGCGCACACGGTCCCCGAGACGAGGTCCGTGACGAGCGCGTCCCCGGGCGCGCCCGCCGCCCCGGCGCCGAGCGCGGCGAGCACCGGCGCGAGGAGCGCGTGGGCCTCGAGCGCCTGCCCGAGCGCGGTCCCGGGGCCGATGAACCGGCGCGTCCGCTCGGGGCGGTCGTGCCGGGGGAAGAGCCGCCGCTCGTCCTCGAACGTGTGCCCGAAGGGGACGTGCCCGACGTCGTGGACGAGGGCCGCGGCGCGGGCGACCCGGGCCTGCTCCGGGGTCACCGTCGCGCCGCGCGCCGAGAGCGCGGCGAGCATGCGCCCGGCGACGTGGCAGGCCCCGAGCCCGTGCTCGAAGCGGGTGTGGTTCGCGCTCGGGTAGACGAGGTGCGCCGTGCCGAGCTGGCGGATCCAGCGCAGGCGCTGCAGCTCCGGCGTCGCGAGCGCGTCCGTGAGCGCCGGCTCGAGCTCGATGTCCCCCCACACCGCGTCCCGCACGACGGTCGTCGCCCGCGCCCCGCCCGCTCGCCCGGTCATCGGCCCTCCCGCGGGGCCCGCGCCCGCGCCCGTCGAGGATGCCCTAGAACCGGGGCGGGCGCTCGAACTCGAAGAACGCGCACACGAAGTGGACGAGGAGCACGAGCACCGTCCCCCAGTAGACGGTGCGCGTGATCCCGCGGCTCACGTCCGCGGTCGAGCGCTTGGGCGACGTCCCGAACAGCCAGGCCATCGCGACGACGGCGGCCGACGAGGCGAGCAGCTTCGTCGCGACCCAGCCCCAGCCCTGGCCCGCGACGCCCCAGGCGAACGGCTCGAGCCGGCGCCAGAAGTGGGTCGACCAGGCGAAGGGCGTCAACTCGGGCCGGATCACCGTGAACACGGCCAGGCTCGTGAGCGCGGCCGCGCCGAACGCGACGAGCGCGACGATCAGCACGCCCGCGAGGTTCGCCCACAGCGCGGCCGTCCCGAGGTAGGCCCCGACCGGGGCGCCGAGCGAGCGCATGGCGACCGTCTGGTGCTGGTAGACCCGCGTCCCGAAGTCCGACGCGAGCGCCGCGCCCGTGCGCCCCGCGAGGAGCAGCGTCACGAGCACCGGCACGACGACGCGGTAGAGCGCGAAGCCGAGCGCGGGGAGCACGTCGTCGAGGATCAGCGGCTCCGAGAGCTCGGGGCGGGGCAGGAACTTGTAGGTGAAGTACGTCGCGACGAACCCGGAGATCGTCCCCGCGATCGCGTTGTAGGGGAGCGCCGAGCCGAGGAAGGCCAGGTGCGCGTAGTGCGCGAGCCAGCGGAGGAACCACAGCGGGCGCGCCCGCCAGGGCACGAGCGCGAGCGGCGCGAGGACCCCGGCCAGCGCGAGGGCCGGCGTGGCCGCGGCCGCGTCGAGCACGGCGGCGCCCGCGCCCGCGAGCGCCGCGAGCGGGCCCGAGGCCGGGGGCGCGGCCGGGGGCGCGCCCCCGCGGGCCTCGGCCATCACGGCCTCGAGCTCGCCCCAGCCGAGCTCGCGCAGCGCGCGCCGCTCGGCGTCGAGGAGGAGCACGCGCCCGACCGTCCCCTCGAAGGGGGGGTAGTCGTGCGTGACGACGACCGAGGTCGTGGCCGCGCTCGCCTCGCGGATCAGCGCGGCGACCGCGCGCGACGAGCGCGGGTCGAGCGCGCTCGTCGGCTCGTCGTAGAACACGAGCTCGGGCGCGCGGGCCAGCGCGCGCGCGACGGCCACCCGCTGGCGCTGCCCGCCGGAGAGCGCGCGCACGCGCGCGCCGGGGGGGATCCCGTGCTCCTCGAGGAACCGGAGCGCGCGGTCCGTCGCCGCGGCCGCATCGGGCGTGGCCGCGTGGTCGCGCGCGAACAGGAGGTTGTCGCGGGCGGTCAGCTCGTCGAGGAGCGCGTGGTCCTGGAACACGAGCCCGACCGCGTCGTGCAGGCGCCGGCGCTGCGCGGCGCGCGGCGCGAGCACGTCCACCCCCGCCACGCGGGCCGTGCCCTCGACCTCGACCGCGCCGTCGGGCTCGAGGAGCCCCGTGAGGAGCTTGAGGAGCACGCTCTTCCCCGCGCCGGACGGCCCGACGAGGAGCACCCGCTCGCCGCGGCGCACGACGAGGTCGACGCCCTCGAGCAGCGTCTTGCCGCCCGCGCGCACGGTGAGCCCCGCGAGCTGGATCACGGGCGTGCCATCGGGGGCGGCGCCCGCGTCCGCCGGCGCCGCGGCCGCCATCGGCGAGGCGAGGGCGTCCGGAGCGTCCGTCCGGTCGATCCCCGGGGTGACCCCCAGGGAGGGCGCCGGCGCGGCTCCGCCGGCGCCCTCCCCGGCGGCGTCCACCCCGGCCGCGCGAGGGCTGGCGAGCGCGGGGGCCTCGGCGGCGCCGGGCGCGCCGTCGTCGTCCTCCGGGGGCGCCACGCCGCGCCGG
>JANJTH010000118.1 GCA_024711205.1 Planctomycetota bacterium
GTTCGTCAACGACCGGCCGGTCACCGAGCTCACGGTGCTCCTGCCCACGGACGCGGTGCGGATCGCCGAGCGCTTCGCGCTGCGCGTCGTCCCGGTCGCGGCGGCGCCGTCGCGCGAGGGATCGGCGGCGGACGTCGGGCCGCAGGACGGGGGCGGCGCGGTCGAGGCGTGGCTCGGGACGCAGCCGCCGACGACGAAGAGCGGCGTCCATGGCGGGCGGGCCCCCGCGGGCGCTGCGGCGGAGGAGGAGGACCCGTACGGCGCGGCGCCGCCCGCGGCGTGGGCAGGCCCGACCCCGGCTCCCGCGGGCGCTGCGGCGGAGGAGGAGGACCCGCACGGCGCGGCGCCGCCCGCGGCGTGGTCAGGCCCGACCCCGGCTCCCGAGGGCGCTGCGCCGGAGGAGGAGGACCCGCACGGCGCGGCCCCGCCCGCGTCGAGGCATGGCCGACCGAGCGCTCGGCCCGCCGCGCCGGCGGACGAGGACGAGATCGCGAGCCCCTTCGCGCGGGCGTCGACGACGTCCGCCCCGGCCGCGCGCCCAGCCCTGGACCCCGCGCCGGCGACGGCCCGGGTCTCCACGCCGGCCATGGCCGCCACGACGGCCTGGACCCCTGCGGCGCCGTCCCCGGCCTCGCCCGGGGCGCAGGGGCCCGCTCGAGCCGCGCCCGACCGCCGCCCGATCGCGCGGCCCCCCGCCGCGGGCCACGCGATCGGGCGCCTCACCTTCGAGCGCGACGGCGCCGCGCAGGAGGTGCTGCTCGACCGCCCCGTGGCGGTCGGGCGCGGGCCGTCCTGCGAGGTCCTCCTCGTGGGCGGGCACGCGCCGCGCAAGGCGGCCCTGTTCGTGCCCGACCCGGCCGGGGCGATCGTCCACAACGTCGGCCCCACGGACCGGACCGTCACGCTCAACGGGGCGGCGCTCCCCGACGACGCGCTCCTCGCCGACGGCGACGTCGTCGAGGTCTACGGCCTCTCCATGCGCTTCTCCGCGCTCTGAGCGGCGGCCGCGTCCCGGGCCCGGTACTCCCCGCCGCGCTCGAGGTACTCGCGCCAGCCGTGCTCGATCATGTCGCGCTCGGCCTGCCCGCAGGCGCGCACGACGCGCGCCGGGTTGCCGAGCACGAGCGAGCCGGGCGGGATCCGCTTGTTCTGCGTGACGAGCGCGCCCGCGCCCACGAGCGACCCGGCCCCGACCACGACGCCGTCGAGCAGGATCGCGCCCATGCCGATCAGGCACTCGTCCTCGACCGTGCAGCCGTGCAGGATCACGTTGTGGCCGACCGTGCAGCGCGCGCCCACGTCGACCCGGGACCGGCCGCGCGTCATGTGCACGACGCTCCCGTCCTGGATCGACGTCCGCGCGCCGATCCGGATCGGCCCGTCGTCGCCGCGCAGCACCGCCCCCGGCCAGATCGTCGCCTCGGCCTCGACCACGACGTCCCCGATCAACGTGGCGCGCGGGTGGACGTAGGCGCTCGCGTCGACGCGCGGGACGTGCTCGCCGTAGGGCTCCAGGGTGGGCATGGGGTCCTCGTCGGCCGGGGGCCGGGGGAGAAGGGTCGAAAAACACCGCGGGCCCGGCGAGGCGGCCGGGCCCGTGGAAGCTTGTGGTGGGATTCGAACCCACAGCCTCAGCTTTACGAAAGCTGTGCTCTACCGTTGAGCTACACAAGCGCGGAAGGAGATCACTCGTCGAGGACGACCCCGAGGGAGAGGTAGAACCGCCCGTCCCGGACCTCGTCGAGGCGCGCACTATACCGGATCTGCTTGTCCTTCTTCAAGCCAGGCAGCGAGGCGGCGTCCTTGAGCTCCAGGACGACCTGGGGGGCCGTCGCCATGCCGCTCTCCGCGAGCAGCACGCACCGGTCCAGGGGCTCCGTCCCGAGGACGACGCCCTCCCACTCGACGAAGCGTCCGCGGTGCTCCGCGTCCCACAGCGCGGCGCGCCGGGCCGCGCTCCCCCCGCCCTTGAGGTAGATCCGCTCGAGGTCCCGGTAGGCGTAGCCGAGCGGCTGGTCGCGCCCCGGGTCCGCGGCGGCGGGCCGGCCGCGCGCGAACGCGACGACGAGCGCGACGAGGGTGACGACCGTCACGAGGCCGAGCGAGGTCCACATGGCCGCGGGCCAGCGGGCCGCCTGCGCCCCGGCCGTCAGCGCCCGGCCGCACTCGTTGCAGCGGAGCGCGCCGACCACGTTGTCCGCGTTGCAGTGCGGGCAGGCCGCGACGGGGCGGTCGCGCGACTTCCCGCGCTGCTCGATCGTCGGGGCGCCGTCGCCGCCGCCGCCGCTCAGCTCGGTGCCGCACTTCCAGCACGACGACGAGTCCTCGGGGACCTCCTCGCCGCAGTAGGGGCAGACCTCCACGCGCGCCCCCGACCGGACCCGGTCAGCTTCGCTGGCGGGTCGTGACCCGGCCGGCCACCTTGATCCGCTTGAACCGCTCGAGGTGATGCTCCGCGGTCTCGCGGCTCACCCCCTTGAGGACCGGGATGATCGTCCGGTCGGTCAGGCGGCGCGCCTCGTCGACCGCGCAGCCCTTGATCTGCGCGATCAGCTCGGCCGCCTCCTCCTTCTTCTCGGCGTCGGCGATCCGCGAGAGGACGAGCCCGTGGTCCCCGCCGCCCGAGGGCGCCGGGGCCTCGGGGACGGAGGCGCGGGGCCCCGTGCGGCGCGCGTCGGTCCGGGCGTCCGTCCGGGCCTCTGCCCGGGGCTCGCTCCGCTCGCGGCGGGTCGGCGCCGGGGCGACCCGCTCCTCGGCGAGCGTCTTGCGCGCCCTGGCGAAGGGGTCCGTCTTCTTGCGGGCCGGCCGGCCGCCCGACTCGAGGAGGCCGACGTCCTCGTCGGAGGCGGGGAAGGGCACCCCCCGCGACTTCTTGCGGCGCGGGGCGGGCGGGTCGGCCTCGTCGGACTGCAGGAGCGCGAACGCCTCGTCCTCGTCGAGCGCCTCGAGGCCGCCCTGGTTCGCGCGCCCGTTCGCGCCGCTCGTCGAGCCGCGCCCGCCGCGGGCGGGCGGCCGCTGCGTCTTGATGATCTCGAGCGCCTCGTTCGGGTCGAGGGGCTCGAGGATGTCGCTCAGGTCGTCGTCGGCGCCGCCGCGCCGCGGGGGGCGCCCCCGCCCGCCGCGGTCCGGCGAGAGGTCGAGCGGCGCGGGCTCGAGGCCCGCGCCGTCGTCGAGCGGCCGCCCGTCCTCCGGGCCGAACATGCTGAGCACGTCGTCGAGGTCGGGGCCCGCCCCGCCCCCGCTCGAGCGCCGCCGGGCGGGCACCGGAGGGGCCTCGACGCTGTCGTCGAGCAGGCCGCCCGCCGGGGGCGCACCCCGGCCGGGGGCGCGCCCCGGCTTCGTCGGGGCCCCGCGCGCGGGCTCGTCGCCGAGCCCGCCGAGCGGGTCGTCGTCGGAGTCGAGGAGCCCGCGGCCGCGGGGCTTGGTCGCGGCCGCCGGGGGCGCCCCCCGCCCACGCGGGGCCTCGTCGTCGGAGTCGAGCAGGCGCGGCTCGTCGTCGAGCACGTCGAGGTCGTCGTCGTCGAGCGCCGAGGACGAGCGCTCGCGGTGCGCGCTCGCGAAGGGGCTGGCGCCGCGCCGGTGCGGCGGCGGGACGTCGAGCACGTCGCTGCCGGAGTCCTCGAGCGGGTCGCGCTCCGCGGGGCGCGACCCGCCGGAGGGGCCGCGCTCCGCGGGGCGCCCGGGCGCCGGCTCGGGCAGGTCGAGCAGCGAGTCCTCGAAGGGGTCCCGGCTCGGGGCGGCGCGGCCGTTCGCCGCGCCGCGCGAGGCCGGCGGGGCGAGCTCGCCGAAGGGGTCGTCGGCGGACTCGTCGTGGAAGGAGGAGGAGGCCCTGGGCGTCGCGGCGGCGCGGGCGGGCGCGCCGCGCGGGGCCGGCGCGGGCGGTGCGAGCTCGCCGAAGGGGTCGTCGGCGGACTCGCCGTGGAAGGAGGAGGAGGCCCTGGGCGCCGCGGCGGCGCGGGCGGGGGCGCCGCGCGGGGCCGGGGCAGGCTCGTCGAGGTCGAGCTCGTCGAGGTCGTCCTCGAGCTGGAGCTCGGGCGCCGGCTGCTTGGGCTCCCGGAGCGCCAGGAGCGCGGCGTCGTCGAAGCGCCCGCTCCCCTTGGGCGGGGGCGCCGCGGGGGGGGGGGGGGGCGCCGCGGCGCGGGGGGGCCCCGCGGCGGGCGCCGGCCGCGGCTCCTCGGCGGGCAGGCTCGCCGGGCGGGGCGGGCTGAGCCAGTCCTCGTCGGAGGACGAGAGCGAGCGGGCCCGCGCGACGGGCTCGGCGCGGGACGGTGGGGCCGCCTCGCGCCGGGACGGCTCGGGGCGGGGCGCCGGCTCGGGCGCCGCGCGCGCGTCGAGCCCGCGGCCGAGGTGCGAGGAGGGCTCGTGGCGTGGCTCGGGCGCCGCGCTCCGGATCGCGCTCGCGGTCGGGGCGGGGCTGGCCATGAACGCGTCGGCGCCGCTCGTGGCCGGCACGAGCCGCAGCGCGGCGTGGCAGCACGGGCACACGAGCCCGGCGGCGGCGGCCGCGCCAGCCGGGACGCCGCCGGGCCCCGTCGGCTCGTCGGGCACCCGGGCGATCGGCGGCAGCTCGGGCCAGTTGACGCGCGGGATCGTGTCGACCCGGTCGTCGGTCGTCACGACGCGGCAGCCGGCCTCTCCGAGGCACGCGAGCCGCTCCCGCACGACCCCGGCCGTGCGGACGTCGAGGCCGTCGAGCACGACGATCGGCATGGCGGAGACGATGCTGCTCGCGGTGTCCTCGTCGAGCTGGAACAGGCGCGCGACCTCGGCCTGCACGCGCGTCGCGGTCGGGTCACCGAGGGTGTCGGGCGACGCGCGTCGCTCGAGCTGCTGCAAGATGACCTTGAATGGGCCCGATCGCTCGGCCATCGACCGTGCTCCCTCGCAACCCATGATCCGCCCGTGACCCGGGGGTGTCAAGCCGGGCCGAAGGCCAACGTCGCGCGCAAACCCATGCTGGATCGCGCTCTGGACGGCCTGAGCGCCGCCGCGCACCTGGCCGGGGGCGACCACGGAGCGGCCCCCCCGCGCGCGTCGCCCTGGCGGTCGGACCCCCGCCGGGTCCCGGCCTCACGCCGACGCCTCCTCGGAGCCCTGGAAGGACCTGACGCCTCGCCCCCGCCCCGCCGGCGACGCCGCCGGCTCCGCGACGGCCCTCGCCGGGGGCCCCTGCAGGGGCCTCAGCCGGCGTCGCGGGCGTCGAGGCCGCGATGGTCCGCCGGCGCGGGGGCGCGGGGGCGCTGCGCGCGCGCGTAGGCGGCCTCGAGGTGCGCCGTCGACACGTGCGCGTAGACCTGCGTCGTGGCGAGGCTCGCGTGCCCGAGCAGCTCCTGGATCGCGCGCAGGTCGGCGCCGTGCTCGAGGAGGTGGGTCGCGAAGGTGTGGCGGAGGGTGTGCGGCGTCACCCACGCGGGGAGCCCGGCGCGGCGGGCCGCGCGCGCGACGAGGCGGCGCAGGCCGCGGACGCCGAGCCGGCGCCCGTGCTTGTTCAGGAACAGGGCGGCGGGCGCGGCCCCGCCCGCCGCCTCGCGGCGGCTCAGCAGCGCCGCGCGCTCGCC
>JANJTH010000121.1 GCA_024711205.1 Planctomycetota bacterium
GCCTGCGCGGCCGCCAGGGTCGGCTCGGCCGCCGGGGCCTGCTCGGCCGCCGGGGCCTGCTCGGCCGCCGGGGCCTGCTCGGCCGCCGGGGCCTGCTCGGCCGCCGGGGCCTGCTCCGCCGCCGCGGCCCCATGCGGGGCGGGTTCGGACACCGGGGCCGCCTCGGTCGCCGGTCCAGAGGCCGGCGTCTCCCCCACCGGCCCGGCGGGTCCGGGGCTCCCGGCCTCTGCCGTCGCGTCGCTCATCCCCGGCACCTCCCCGCCGCGGACCCGGCTCGGGGGCCGGATTATGCCCGAGCCCGGCGCTCGGCGGGGCGGCCCGGCCGTCCGTGCACACGTCGCAGGAGACGCTGACACCCAAGCCCCCACGGTCGTGGAATCCGCGCGTCGTCGACGGCTCCCACGGCCCGCCGACCTCCGCCGTGAAAGACGCAGCCTGACAACGAGTTCGCACGATCCGTCGCCCGCCGCGCGCCCGTTTTGCGACCCATATCGGTGGCGGCCCGTGGCGACGTCGGTGCCCCTGGGTAGACTGATCTGGTCTCCAAGCGGGAAGGCTCGGGACGAGGAGGGGCCATGGCCGGGACCGACGACTTCTTCGCGGGTCTCGATGAGACGAAGGCCAGGCTGCGGACCAAGGGTGCGGCCACCGCGCAGGACGCCGACGGGCGCTGGCGCGTCCTCTACGAGATCTCGAGCCTCTTCAACTCGCCCGTCTACGGCTACGAGGAGATCCTCGAGATCATCCTCGACATGGCGATCAAGATCACGGAGGCGGACCGCGGGCTCCTGCTCCTCTACGACGAGCGGACCGACGAGCTCAAGGTCCAGCTCGCGAAGGACATGGACTTCTCGGCCCTCCCGCGCGAGGAGCGCGCCGTGTCGGAGGGCGTGATCGACGACGTGGTCAAGAGCGAGCAGGGGATCTGCATCGCGAACGTCGAGCAGGACGCGAAGTTCTCGGAGCTCTCGTCGATCATCAACCTGAAGATCCTCTCGGTCATGTGCGTGCCGCTCAAGGTCACGCTCCGCGACGAGCGCAGCGGCGCGAAGGAGCACCGGGCGGTCGGCAGCTTCACGACGCGCAAGATCCTGGGCGTCCTCTACGTCGACAGCCGCTCGGTCACGAAGTCGTTCTCGGCGGGCGACCTCGAGCTGTTCCAGGCGCTCGCGAACAACGCGACGACCGCGATCCTGAACGCGAACCTCTACCGGCTCGCGACCTGCGACCCCGCGACCGGGATCTTCTCGCGCCACCACTTCGAGCAGCGCCTGCGCGACGAGGTGAAGCTGGCCCGCAAGACCGACAGCCCGCTCACGGTCATGATCGTCGACGTCGACCACCTCAAGCGGATCAACGTCGAGCGCGGCTACGTCGAGGCCGACCGCGTGATCTCGCGCGTGGCCGAGCTGCTCGCCGACCGGACCCGCGGCGTCGACATGGTGGCCCGCTACGGCGGCGGCAAGTTCGTGATCATCCTGCCGCAGACCGACGGGCAGGGCGCCGAGGCGGTCGCGAACAAGGTCCTGGGCGCCGTCGCGAGCGAGACCTTCTTCGGGCGGATCGGGAGCGTCACCTGCTCGGCCGGCGCGGCGAGCCTCGCGCCCGGCGCGCTCGCCGACGAGCTCGTGAAGCGGGCCGACCAGGCGCTCTTCGACGCCAAGCGGAGCGGGCGCAACACGTTCCGGCAGTACTACGACGCGCTCGCGAGCACCGCCAAGCGCACGGACCGGCTCGCGGGCGTGCTCTCGGGCGACCCGACGCGCGACTACCGCAACACGCTCATGCTCCTCGAGACGATCGAGGAGCTGAGCCGGCGCAACGACCTCGCGCAGCTCCTCCCGCACGTCGTCGACACGGTCGTCGACATCACGCAGGCCGAGCGCGGCATGGTGTTCCTGCGCGACGAGGACGGGCAGCTCGTGCCGCGCGTCTCGCGCGACAAGAAGAAGCAGGACACGGAGGCCCGCGACTACTCGCGCTCGGTGATCGAGCGGGTCGTCTCGGCCGACCAGCCCGTGCGCGAGGCGTTCACCGAGGACGGGCCCGTCTCGAGCCAGTCGATCAGCAACTTCGCGATCCGGGCGGTCATGTGCGTGCCGCTCACGATCTCGGAGCCGAACGGCGGGACGCGCACGTTCGGGGCGATCTACGTCGACAGCACGCGCGCGGGCGAGGAGTTCGACGAGTCGTCGCTCGCGTTCTTCTACGCGCTCTCGCGCCAGGTCGCGACGGCGATCGAGAGCGCGCGCCTCTACGAGAAGGTCGCCCACCTCAACCGCCAGCTCCAGGCCAAGCTCGACACGACCGAGCGCGAGCTCGAGCACGTGCGGATCGAGCTCGAGGACCGGACGAAGCAGATCGAGCTCCGCTACAACTACGAGAACATCGTCGGCACCTCGCCGAAGATGCAGGAGATCTTCCGCCTCCTCGACCGGATCACCGACACGACCGTCCCCGTGTTCATCCACGGCGAGTCGGGCACGGGCAAGGAGCTGGTCGCCAAGGCGATCCACTACAACGGGCCGCGCCGCAAGGCCCGCATGATCTCGGAGAACTGCGCCGCGACGTCGGAGACGCTGCTCGAGAGCGAGCTGTTCGGCTACGTGAAGGGCGCCTTCACGGGCGCGCAGAACGACCGCAAGGGCCTGTTCGAGCTCGCGAACAAGGGCACGCTCTTCCTCGACGAGGTCGGCGACATGTCGCTCGGCATGCAGAAGAAGCTCCTGCGCGTCCTGCAGGAGGGCGAGATCCGGCGCGTCGGCGGCAAGGACACGCTCAAGGTCGACGTGCGGATCATCTCGGCCTCGAACAAGGACCTGAAGAGGCTCGCCGAGGAGGGGAAGTTCCGCGAGGACCTCTACTACCGGCTCAACGTCGTCAAGGTCGACCTCCCGCCGCTCCGCGAGCGCAAGGAGGACCTCCCGGTGCTCATCGACCACTTCCTGCGCGAGGAGGCGACGGGCGACGTGTCGAAGCGGTTCGACACCGAGTCGATGCAGCTCATGATGCGCTACAACTGGCCGGGCAACATCCGCGAGCTGCGCAACGTCGTCGAGCGCGCGAAGATCATCTCGGACGGCGAGGTGATCACGCGCGAGGCGATCATCCTCGACACGGTCTACGACCCGCGCGCCGCGGCCGGCGCGGCGGCGCCCGGCGGCCCGGCGCCCGGGCGCCTGCCCGGGTCCCCGGGCGGCCCGGTCTCGCCGGCGACCGTCGACGTCCCGGCCGAGCCGTTCTACTTCGAGCTCAACGAGCGCCAGCGCCGGCTGTGCGACATCCTGCGGCAGCACGGCTCGATCCGGAACAAGGACTACTACGAGATCATGCAGGTCTCGAAGTCGACCGGCTGGCGCGACCTCAAGGACCTGATCGAGCGCGGGATCGTCGCGACCCACGGCAAGGGCAAGGGCATGATCTACACCCTCTCCGAGGGGAAGGGCGCCTAGTGTCCCTCGCCAGAAATCCACGCGCGAAGTCCGGGCCCTCGTAGCCGCTGGCTGCGTTGCTCGTCGGCCATTGTGCGCCGCATGGGTGGCCTCCTCGCGCCTTGCCAGCGGCGACGATGCCTCCGGCCTTCGCTGCGGGACTTCTGACTCGGGACACGAGCCGAAGCCCGGGCCGCCCGGGCCGCTTCCCCTGGGCGGGCCCGCCGGTAGAATCCGGCCCGCGCGGGGAGGCCACGGCGTGGCGCACATCCTGGTGATCCCGGACGACGGCGAGCCCACGGTCGTCCCCCTCACCGAGAAGTTCACGACGATCGGCCGGACCCCGGCGAACCACATCCGGGTCGAGGACGGGGCCGCCTCGCGCAAGCACTGCATGATCAAGGCCATGAACCAGCTCTACACGCTCGTGGACCTGGGCTCGGCCAACGGCACGGTGATCAACGGAGAGCGCCTGCGAAACCGCGAGGTGGACCTCACGGCGGGCGACCGGATCCAGATCGGCAAGACCGTGCTCGTGTTCAAGGAGGACTAGGGCATGGAGCTCCCCCAGGTCGACCTCGAGCAGCTGAAGGCGCTCATGAAGCTCATGGAGCAATTCGGCGTCGACGAGGTCGACGTGCGCGAGGACGGCCGTCGGCTGCGGCTCGCGCGCGGCGCGGGCCGCCAGGCGCCCGTCGTCATGCCGGCCGTCATGCCGGGCAGCGTCATGTCGGGCGTGGTCCAGGCCCCGGCGGCGACCGCCGCCCCCGGCCGCCCCGCGGCGGCGGCCGCGGGCGAGCCGGAGCCCGGGATCAAGGTGATCCGGTCGCCCATGGTCGGCACCTTCTACCGCTCGCCCAGCCCGGACTCGCCCTCGTTCGTCGAGGAGGGCCAGCAGGTCGGCGAGGACGCGACCCTCTGCATCATCGAGGCCATGAAGGTCATGAACGAGATCAAGGCCGAGTGCCAGGGCGAGCTCGTGAAGATCCTCGTGGCGAACGGCGAGGCCGTCGAGTACGGCGAGCCGCTGTTCCACGTCCGGGTCGCGTAGAGGCGCGCGCGTGTTCAGCCGGGTCCTGATCGCCAACCGCGGCGAGATCGCGCTGCGGGTCCTGCGCGCCTGCAAGTCCCTCGGGGTCGAGACGGTCTGCGTCTACTCCGAGGCCGACCGCGATGCGATCTACCTCCGCATGGCGGAGGAGACGATCTGCATCGGCCCGCCGCCGTCGGGCCAGAGCTACCTGAACATCCCGCGGATCATCAGCGCGGCGGAGATCGCCGACGTCGAGGCGATCCACCCGGGCTACGGGTTCCTCTCCGAGAACGCCCACTTCGCCGAGGTGTGCCGCGACTGCCGGATCGGGTTCATCGGGCCGCCGCCCGAGGTGATCGCCAAGATGGGCGACAAGGTCTCGGCGAAGGCATGCGCCCGGCGCGCGGGCGTGCCGCTCGTCCCGGGCTCGGACGGGCTCGTCGAGTCCGAGCAGGACGCGCTCGCGGTCGCGCACCGGATCGGGTTCCCCGTGATCATCAAGGCGACCGCCGGCGGCGGCGGGCGCGGCATGCGCGTCGCGCACAACGACGTGTCGTTCTTGACCGGGTTCGCGGCGGCCAGGACCGAGGCCGAGGCCGCGTTCAAGAACCCCGGCGTGTACATCGAGAAGTACGTCGAGAAGGCGCGGCACGTCGAGATCCAGATCCTGGCCGACGCGCACGGCAACGTGGTCTACCTGGGCGAGCGCGACTGCTCGATCCAGCGCCGCCACCAGAAGCTCGTCGAGGAGGGGCCGTCGCCGTTCCTCGACGAGGACCTGCGGGCTCGCATGGGCCAGGCCGCCGTCGCGCTCGCGAAGGAGGTCGGCTACGTCAACGCGGGGACGATCGAGTTCCTCGTCGACGCCGACCGCAACTTCTACTTCATGGAGATGAACACGCGGATCCAGGTCGAGCACCCGGTCACGGAGGAGATCACGGGGCTCGACCTCGTGGCGCTCCAGCTCAGGATCGCGGCCGGCGAGCCGCTCCCGTTCAAGCAGGAGGACGTGAAGCTGCGCGGGCACGCGATCGAGTGCCGGATCAACGCGGAGGACCCCGACGACGGGTTCAAGCCGCGCGCAGGCCTGATCGAGCGCCTGTTCGTCCCGGGGGGCCGCAACGTCCGCTGGGACAGCCACGTCTACGCGGGCTACCGCGTGCCCTCGAACTACGACTCCATGATCGCGAAGCTGATCGTGTGGGGCGAGGACCGCGAGCAGGCGATCGACCGCATGCGACGGGCGCTCGGCGAGCTCGTGGTCGAGGGCGTGCCGACCTCGGCGAGCCTCCACCGGAAGATCATGTCGAACGTGCACTTCCTGCGCGGGAACGCGACGACCTCGTTCCTCGACGACTACTTCACCCGGTAGCGGAGTGGCCCGTGCGCGGGGGCGCCGCCCGGGCCCGCGCGGGGGGGCCCCCCAGCCGGGGTGGGGGGGGGGGGGGGGGGGGGGCCCGCGGCGGGGGGGCCGCCGGCCCCCGGGGGGGGGGTGGGGGGGGGGACGGGGGGGGGGGGGGCCGCCCCCGCGGGGGAGGGGGGGGGGA
>JANJTH010000124.1 GCA_024711205.1 Planctomycetota bacterium
GGTCCGGTGCGCGCCCGCCCGCGCGAGCGCGGCCTCGAGCCGCGCAGCCTCGGCCGCGCCGAGCCGGCCGTGCGCCTCGACGACGACGAGGGCGATCCCCGCGTCCCCGCCGCCGTCCCCGGGCGCCGGCTGCGCCCGGACGACCGGGGCCGAGGCGAGCGCGAGCGCGACGAGCGCCGGCGCGAGGAGGGAGGTCTGGCGGAGGGCGAGCACGGTCCGACGATACAGGCCGCGGCGCCGGGATCCAAGCGCTCACGCCGCGTGGGGGCCACGGGCCCTACCAGGGCACGACGACGCGCTCCCCCGTCGCGGGGACGAGGAGCTCGAGCCCCTCCCGGGTGATCGCGAGGACCCGGGGCGACGCGTCGTCGTCGCCGGTCCGGCGCGAGCGCGGGCTCGGGAACCACGCGCCCGGGCGGACCACGAAGCCCGAGACGACCGCCGCGGGCGGGACGCCGTCGCCCTCGGGGACGACGAGCGCCTCGAGCGAGAAGGCCCCCGAGGCGCCCTGGTCGGGGCCCACCGTGAAGGGCCGACCGCCCGGAGGGGCGGCCCGGGCGGCCTCGACGGGACCCGGGGCGCCCGGCGCCGTCGTGGCCCCCCGGAGGAGATACCGGCTGCCCCGCAGCTCGACCGTCAGCGCGGCGGCGGCCGCGACGGCGTCGACCGCCGCGCCCACGTCCCCGCCCTCGAGACGGAGGTCGACCTGCGCGCCGCCGCCGACGACGATCGCGTCGTGGCCGACCTGCTCCGCGAGGAGCGTGAGCAGGACGTGCGGGTCGACGCCGGCGGCGGACAGCGCGAGCCGCGCCTCGGGCGGCGGGACCGGGGCGCGCCCCGCGCGGGGCTCGACCGGCGCGCCCCAGCCGAGCCGGCTGCGCCCGACGAGCACGACCTCGGCGCGGCGCTCGACCACGAGCCCCGCGGCGTGCGCGAGGTCGACGACGGCCTCCCGGTCGAGGCGCCCCCAGAGCGTCACGCTGGCCTCGGCCTCGACGCCCGGACCCACGACGAGCTGGACCCCTGCGTGCGCGGCCACGAGCGCGAGGAGCGCCGCGAGGTCGGCGCGGACGAGCTGGATCGTCGTGCCGCACGCCCGCGGCGCGAAGGTCGGCGGGGCCCCGGGCTCGCGCACGAGCTCGCAGCCGACGATCCGGGCGATCAGCGCCGCGGCCTCGCCGACGGGGATCCCGCGCAGGCGGAGCGTGACCACGCCCTCGAGCCCCGCCGCGGCCACGAACGGGACGCCCGAGGCCCGCTCGAGCTGGACCGCGGCCTCCGCGAGCGAGGCGTCCACGAGGTCGACGTCGATCGGGGTCGACAGCGCCGCGGCCGAGCCGCCCGGGGCGCCGGTCGCCCCGGCCCGCTCGGCGCCCGGCGGGCCGGAGGCGGCAGGCCGGGGAGACCAGGGCGCGCCGCCCCCGGGCGCCTCGCCGACCACGAGCTTGCCCGCGCGCTCCGCGACCTGGAGGCCCGCCGCGCAGGCCGCCGCCGCGAGGGCCTCGTCCCAGCGTAGGTCCACGAGCGCCGTCGTCACGCGCCGGTCGCCCGCGTCGCCCGCGAGGTCGATCGTGACGCCCGCCTCGCTCGAGATCGCCGCGACCACCGCGCGGAGCGGCTCGTCGACGTGGCGCAGCGTGACGCGGGGGAGGACGGCCGCCGGCTCGTCCGCGCGTGCGCCCACTCCGGCCCCGAGCGCGCCACGCGCCAGGCCGCCGTCCGGCCCCGGCGGCCCCGCGCAGCCCGCCCAGGCCGCCAGCGCGACGAGCCCGAAGGTCGCCGCCCGACGCCAGGTCGCGCCCCCGCCACGCGCCGGGACCGCGCCGTGCCAGGTGGCGCCGCTCGTGTGAGGTTCACTCCGCGCTCGGCCCGCGCCAGGCCGATCTCCCTCCGGTCGGTCGGCCTGGCACGGCCCTCGCGCGGCCCTCACGGTCCGCCTCCGATCTCGATCCGTCGGCGGGCCGTCCGCGGCACCCGCTCGTCGGACGTCAGGATCCCGAGCAGGTTGAGCGGGTCGGCGGCCGAGACCGCCAGCGGCTCGGCGCGGGGCGCCTCGTCCGCGAGGGCCCCCGGCGGCGCACACGCCGGCGCACCGCGCGGGCCGTCGGCCGACGCGCCGACGTCCGCGGGGCGACCGCGCTGCTCGTCCTGGGACCGCCGCGCCCGGCGCACCGCGCGCAGCCGCTCCACGGCCTCGGGGAGCGCGAACTGCTCGCCCGGGAAGCCGGCGACGAAGCGGCCGCCGCGGACCTGGCCGCGCAGCTCGAGCCGTCGCAGGCAGCGCAGGAGCTCGCGCCAGGGCGCCGGGATCCGCTCGCGCGCGAGCAGCCGCTTGAACACGACGCCCCAGCGGCGCAGGAGCGTCCAGGCCACGGCCTCGACGTCGAGCGGCGCGGGGCCCGGGTCGCCCTGGCCGTCGGGGCCGTCGGCGCAGGCCCCGTCGATCACGCTCCAGCGCCCCCAGCTCGTGACCGGGGCCGCGCGGCGCGAAGGCGGGACGACGAGGGCGCGCACCGCGCCGAACGCGTCGCACGTGACCAGCCCCCGCGCGACGGCGAGCCCGAGCGCCTCCGCGAGCGCGTCGGGCCCGAGCCGGAGGCCGCGCGCGAGGTCGTCCTGGAACATGGCCCCCCGCTGCCGCAGGAGCCCCACGAGCGCGTCGGCCGGGGCGGGCGCCGGCGCCGGCCCCACGATCGCGCCTGCGCCCTCGCCCGCCTCGACCTCGCCGCCGATCACGCCAGGCTCCACGTCGGCCGGCGCCCGACCGTTCCCGCGGGGACCGCCTGGAGGGCCGGCGACCCTGCCCGCCTGCCGCCCGGCCGTGCGCTGGGTCGGGGCCCCGAAGTCGCGCGGGTCCCACGCGCCGGCGGAGCCCGCCGGCGCCCCGCGCGCCGCGCGGGCCAGCCCGAGCCAGCCCGCGAGCTCCTCGCGCGGGACCAGCGCGAGCGGCGCCACCGCGACCGTGCGCTCGCCGGGCCCCGGCCACAGCCGCAGCCACACGAACCGCCCGCTCAGGCCGAGCTGATCGAGCCAGTCGCGCCGGTAGCCCTGGACCCGGGCCGGCAGCACGCTCCGCTCCCACTCGGCCGCCGGGACCTCGAACCCCGCGAGCTGGCGGAGGACCTGCTCGAGCCCGGCGGGCCCCTCGAGCCGCGTCTCCGGCGCGACGTGCTGCCACACGGCGAGGAACCGCCACAGGTCGGCCGCGGAGACCGGCTCGATCTCGCGCCGCAGCCGGTCGACCGTGGCGCGCTGGATCCGCGCCAGCAGCCGCCGGTCGCACCACCCGTCCCGCCCGTCGAACCGCACGCGCAGGACGACGCCCTCCTGCTCGAGCACGCGCAGGGCGGGCTCGTCCTCGGGCGCGGCCACGATCGGCCCGAGGGCCTCGAGCCGCCCGCGCAGGAGGTCGACCGGGTCGCGCGACGCGCCGCAGGCGAACCAGCGCGCCGCGCGCTCGGCGCCCTCCGGCGGGCGCTCCGCGCCGCCGGCTCCAGCGACACGCTCCGCGCGCCCCTGGGCCTCGAGCGCGCGCAGCCACGGCAGCCAGCCCGGCGCCTCGTCCTCGCCGACCCAGCCCATCCACGACAGCGCCTCGTGGACCTCCTCGGCCGAGGCGGGGTCGGGCCAGGCCTCGGCGCGGACCCGCGCGATCGCCTCGGGGTCGAGCGCGCCCACGCCGTCCTGGGCCTCGGCCCCCAGGCCGCGCCGCGTCTGCACGGCGCGCGCGCGCCGCTCCTCGAGCGGCGCGTCGTCGAGGAACGTGTAGGGCTGCGCGGTCAGGATCCCCTGCGCGAAGGCCGACGGCTCCGGCGTGTCGACGGCGCGCCGCGCGACCCGCCCCTGCCCGAGCCCCTCGAGCAGGGCGACGAGGCCGGGCAGGTCCATGGCCTCGCTCAGGCAGTCGGCGACCGTCTGCCCGACGACCGGGTGCTCGAACGGGACCTCGACGTCGCCGCCGGGGAGCGTCTCGGGGCAGGCCGCCGCCTGCGGGAAGGCCGCCGCCATGAGGTCGTCCGAGCGCATGCGCACGAGCTGCGGCGGGACCTTCTTGCCGTTGCGCGATCGCTCGACGAGCAGCGAGCGGGTCACGTTCCAGCGCCAGCGCGCCTGGAACATGGGCGCCGCGATGAGCGCCTGCACGAGCACCCGCTCGACCGTCGCCGGCTTCAAGAAGTCGAACACCTCGTCGAGCGGGAAGCTGTGCTGCGGGCCGAGCGAGAGCAGGATCGCCTCCTCGTTCGCCGCCGCCTGGAGCTCGAACCCGAACCCGCGGCAGAACCGCTTGCGGAGCGCCAGCCCGAGCGCCCGGTTCACGCGCCCGCCGAACGGCGTGTGGAGCACGAGCTGTTGCCCGCCCCCCTCGTCGAAGAACCGCTCGGCGACGACGCACCCCTGCGTGGGCACGCAGCCGAGCGCGCGCCGCCCCGCCTCGAGGTAGTCCCAGAGCTGCGCCGCGGCGGCGCGGTCGAGCCCGCACTCCGCCTCGAGCCAGCCGGGCCCGGTCGCCTCGGCGCGCACGGCCGAGACGGCGCGCGCGAGCTCGGCCGTGCGCGCGGGCGCCTCGCCCAGCCAGAACGGGATCGTCGGCGGCGCCCCGGGCGCGGCGACGACGCGGACGACGCCGCCCGACTCGACGCGCACGATCTGCCACGAGGCGCACCCGAGCTGGAACACGTCGCCGGGGCTCGACTCGATCGCGAAGTCCTCGTTCAGCGTGCCGACGAACGTGTCCTCCGGCTCGAGCCGGACCTGGAAGTCGGCCGTGTCGGGGATCGCGCCGCCGCACTGGACCGCGACGAGCCGCGCCCGCTTCGTCGCGCGCAGCCGCCCCGTGATCGGGTCGTGGTGGAGCAGCGCGGCGCGCCCGCGCGCGCCGCGCGCCACCGGGGCCTGCGTGCCGTCGGCCACGGCCTCGCCCACGCGCGCGAGCACGGCGATCCCCGCGTGCGTATGGAGCGCGCAGGCGCGGTCGAACGCCGCGCGCTCGAGCGCCCGGTACGGCCAGGCGCGCCGGACGAGCGCGAGCAGCGCGTCCTGGTCCCAGTCCTCCGCGACGCACGCGGCCACGACGTGCTGCGCGAGGATGTCGAGCGGCGCCTCGGGGAGCGCGAGCCGGTCGAGCTCGCCCTGGCGCACGGCGCGGAGCGCCGCCGCCGCCTCCACGAGCTCGTCGCGCGTGAGCGGGAACAGCCGGCCCTTGGGCGTCTTGCCGAGCGCGTGCCCGGCGCGCCCCACGCGCTGGAGCAGGGTCGAGATCGCCTTGAGGCCCCCCACCTGGACCACGAGGTCGACGTCGCCTATGTCGATCCCCAGCTCGAGCGAGGCCGTCGCGACGAGCGCCCGGAGCTTGCCCGCCTTGAGCCGCTGCTCGGCGTCGAGCCGGAGCTCGCGCGAGAGGCTCCCGTGATGGCTCGCGACGTCGTCGGCCCCGAGCCGCTTGGCCAGGCTCGCCGCGAGCCGCTCGGCGAGCGCGCGCGTGTTCACGAACACGAGCGTCGTGCGGTGCTCCTGGATCAACCCCGTGATCCGGTCGTGCAGCTCCTCCCACGTGTCGAGCGAGCACACGGCCTCGAGCGGCTGGTCCGGCACGACGACCGCGAGGTCGAGGTCGCGACGGTGCCCGACGTCGACGATCGTCACCGGCCGCGGGGCGAGCGGCTCCGCCTCGGCGGGCGACCCCGCGAGGTCCTCCGCCCCAGGGGGCGCGCCGGTCGGCGCGAGCCCGCCCAGGAACCGCGCGACCTCCTCGATCGGGCGCTGGGTCGCCGAGAGCCCGATCCGCTGGAACGGCCCCGCGAGCGCCTCGAGGCGCTCGAGCGAGAGCGCGAGGTGCGAGCCGCGCTTGTCGCGCACGAGCGCGTGGATCTCGTCGACGATCACCGTCTCGACGCCCGCGAGCATCTCGCGCCCGCGCCGCGTCGTGAGCAGGATGTAGAGCGACTCGGGCGTCGTGACGAGGACGTGCGGGTTGCGGCGCGCCATGCGCTCGCGCTCGACCGCGGGCGTGTCGCCCGTCCGCACGACGACCCGCACGTCGGCGAGCGCGGGGTCGCGCGCGCGGAGCGCCGCGAGCGGCTCGGCCAAGTTCTTCTGCACGTCGTTGCCGAGCGCCTTGAGCGGCGACACGTAGAGGACGCGGGTCCGGTCCGTGAGCCCAGCGCCCGCGCGGAGCAGGCGGTCGAGCGCCGCGAGGAACGCGGCGAGCGTCTTGCCCATGCCGGTGGGCGCCGCCACGAGCACGTGCTCGCCGCGGCGGATCGCCGGCCAGCCGAGGGCCTGGGGCGGGGACGGCGCGCCGAACCGCTCGGCGAACCAGGCGACGATCGTCGGGTGGAAGCCCTCGAGCGCGGGGTGCACGGGACCGAGCATACCCGCCGGGGCCGGCGCACGCCACGGAGTGACCCGAACGGAAGCGGAACGCACCTGGCGACGCCCGGACGGGCGCACGGCGCCGTCGCGTCGCGCGCCACGGCGGGAAGAACCTTCCCGTGGTCGTGTCCGTCCGGCGCCACCCGCGCCCTCCGGCCGGCGCCGACTCGAGACCTCCCGCTGGCCCGACGTGTGCGCGTCGTCTCGCGCGCGGGTCCGGTGACGGTCGCGGCGCGAGGGCGGCACGATGAGCGAGCTCGACATCCCGACGCGCGCCCTGCTCCAGGTCGAGCCGCGGGCGCTCGTCCAGCTCGCCGAGGGGGGCGCCCGCGTGCGGACGTGCGTGCCCGAGGAGAGCGCGCTCGTGCGGCTCGAGCGCCGCATGGACAAGCTGTTCCGCGTGCGGCTCGAGGGCGAGCGCCGCCCGCGCTGGCGGCACGTCGAGGTCGCGGCCGCCTGGCGGCACGACCTGCCCGACCGTGTGTTCACGTACTGGAGCTGGGCCCGCCTCGTCCACCGCCCCCTCCGCTCGGTCCTGATCGTCCTGCGGCCCGGCGCGCGCCGGGGGACGCCCACCGACCGCCTGGCCGTCGAGGACCCCGATACGGGGCGCAGGCTGCTCGACTTCCGCTTCGAGCTCGTCTGCGTCTGGCGACTCCGCGCGCGCGAGCTCCTCGCGCGCGGAGAGCCGGGCCTCTTGCCGCTCCTGCCCTTCGCGGAGGGCGCGACGGCGGCGCTCGTCGAGCGCGCGCTCACGCGGCTCGGCCCCGTCCACGGGCCGGGGAAGCGGCTGGAGCTCGCGACGACGCTCCTGGCGCTCGCGGGGAGCGTCTTCCCGAACGTCCCCTGGCTTGCCATGATCCCGAGGGAGACCGCGATGAAGTCGACCGTGATCCAGCAACTCCTCGCCGAGGGCAAGCGCGAGGGCAAGCGCGAGGGCAGGCGCGAGGGCGTCCTCGAGGGTCGCCGCGAGCTCCTCGCGTTGCTGCTCCGCACGCGCCTCGGGCGGCGCGCCCCGCCGCTGGTCGCGCGCGTCGAGGTCGCGGGCCGGCGCGCGCTCGACGAGGCGGCGAGGCTCGTGGCGCGGCCCGGACCCGTCGGCGCGCTCGCCGAGGCGCTCGACGCCGTGCTCCCGCCGGCGGAGGGCTAGGTCGCGCGCTCGGGCCGTCCGCGCGCGAGGCGCTCGAGCCCGAGCACGGCCACGAACCCGGCGAGGGCGAGCGCGGCCACGAGCGCGCCGTCGGCGTCGAGCGTGGGCCAGGCCGGGTCGAACCCGATCAGGCGGCGCTTGCCGCGCACCTCGACCCAGGTGTGGCGCTGGAACGGCCAGATCGCCCACAGCGACCCGGCGAGCAGGCCGACCATGGCCGCGTGCGTGGCGCGCTCGAACCGGGCGAGGAGCCAGCCGAGCGCGCGCGCGAACGCGACGAGCCCGACCACGCACCCGGCCGCGAACGGGAGCACGACGTCCGTGAGCGCGCGCAGGCGGTCGGCGAGGAGCCCGCTCTCGGGGTGGATCACCTCGCCCACGGCCCCGAGCACGAGCGCGTACTTGCGGAGGAGCAGGAGCACGAACGAGCCGGAGATCCCGGGGAGGACCATGGCGCAGATCGAGACCGCGCCGCAGACGAACAGGAACCAAGCCCCGTCGGGCGTGCCCTCGGCCGGGACCGCCCGCACGACCGCGACGCCGAGCGCGAGCCCGACGGACGCCGCAGCGAGGACGCCGGGCCCGGGCCGCCCCGCGCGCAGGACGTCGCGCCCGAGCAGGAGCACGCTGCCCAGGACGAGCCCGAAGAACACCCCGTAGACGGGGCCCGGCGTCGTCTCGACGAGGTGCGGCAGGCGGAGCCCCTTCGTGCAGAGCACGACCCCGAGCGCCTGCCCCGCGGCGACGGCGCCGAGGAGCCGCCAGTGGACGCGGGCCGCGGCCGCGGCGAGCCGCCCGCGCAGGAGCAGGGCGACCGCCGCGCGGTCGAGCGAGCGCACGCCCGCGAGGAGGCGCTCGTAGATCCCGAGGATCAGCGCCATGGTCCCGCCGGACACCCCGGGGACGACGTCGGCGGACCCGATCAGCACGCCGCGCGCGACGAGGCCCGGGACCTCGCCCCAGGCGGCGCCGGCGGGCGCCGCGAGGGCCGGGTCGCGGGCCTCCGCCCCGCGCGCGGCGGGCTCGGGCGCGGGCGGCGGGGCGGCGTCGAGGTCCATAGGCGCGCGACCCTACCAGGGCCCCCGCCCCGGGGCACCCGGCGGGGGCCGCCGGGGCGTCCCTTCGCCTCCCGGCCCGTCCCCCGCCCCTGACCGTCGCTTGACGGCCCTGCGCCCGTCCGTATGCTTCCCCCCCACACGCTCCGGCACGGGACGTTGCGGCGGTTCGCCTCGGGGCGGACCTGGGCCTTCGAAACGTCGACCGACGCGTCGCGGCACCAGGCGCCTCCCCTCCACGGGTGACGCCGCCTCTCCGCCCGGGCCGAGCACGGACCCGCGGAGGGGCCGCGATGCTGACCGTGCGAGACCTGCACAAGCGATACGGCGAGCTCCAGGCGCTCGCCGGCGTGAGCTTCGACGTGCGCGAGGGCGACGTCGTGGGCTTCCTGGGCCCCAACGGGGCCGGGAAGTCGACGACGATGAAGATCGTCACCGGCTACGTCCCGGCCTCGTCGGGGACCGTCGCCGTCGACGGGCTCGACGTGACCCGCCACCCGATCGAGGTCCGGCGCCGGATCGGCTACCTGCCCGAGAGCACGCCGCTCTACACCGACATGCGCGTGCGGGACTACCTGACCTACCGCGCGCGGCTCAAGGGCGTCCCGCGGGCCAAGGTCGCCGCCCGCGTCGACTACGTGCTCGAGCGCTGCTGGCTCGTCGACCGCACGCGCCAGCTCATCAAGACCCTCTCGAAGGGCTACCGGCAGCGGGTCGGGATCGCGGACGCGCTCGTGGGCGACCCGAAGCTCCTGATCCTCGACGAGCCGACGATCGGGCTCGACCCGAACCAGATCCTGCAGGTCCGCAGCCTGATCGGGGAGCTCGCCCAGACGCACACGGTGATCCTGTCGACGCACATCCTGGCCGAGGTCGAGGCGGTGTGCGACCGCGTCGTGATCGTGGCCCGGGGCAAGGCGGTCGCCGACGACACCGTGCGCGGCCTCGTCGAGAAGCACCGCGCGAACGCGCTGCGCGTGGTCGCGCGCACGGCCCAGGACGGGCACGAGGTCGAGCGCGCCGTCGCGGGGGTCGCGGGCGTCGAGCACGCGGCGCTCGAGCCGCGCGACGACGCGCAGGCCGCCCGACACGGCGACGACGTGCGCGTCGTCCGCGTGCGCTACGCCGAGGCGCTCGGGCCGGCCCGCGTCGCCGAGGGGATCGCCGCCCTCGCGCACGGGGCGGGCTGGGCGCTCCAGGAGCTGACGCCCGAGCGCACGACCCTCGACCAGATCTTCCAGCGCCTGACGCGCGGCCAGGAGGTGGCGGCGTGAGCGACGCGCAGCACGAGCCCACGCCGGACGCGACGCCGCCGGCCGAGGCGACCCCGCCGGTGGGCGACCCCGCCGCGCCCGCGCCGGGCCTCGACCCGTCCGGCGGCCTCCCGACCGGCCTGGGCGCCGACCCGGCGCCGCCCGCCGGCGTCGTCGGGGCCGCCGACGACCCGGTCGAGCGCGCGCGCGCCGCGGTCGAGGACGTCAAGGCGACCGAGAAGATCGACCAGGCCGCGCTCCTCGCGGCGACGAGCGCGCTCGCCGCGCAGGCCGCCCAGGCGGGCCCGCCGCCCTCGGTCGGCGTCCGCGTGCTCGGCGCGCTGTGCCTGCTCGCGTTCGCCGGGCTCGCGGTCTTCTTCGGCAGGCACGCCTACGCCTCCGACCTGGGGACCGACAACGCGCGGCTGCGCTGGTTCGTCCGCCTGGCCGTGGTCGCGCTGCCCGCCTACCCCGCCGCGCTCGGCGCCTGGTGCCTCGCCAAGGGCCAGCGGCCCCCGGCCCGCTGGAACGCGCTCGCGCTCCCGTTCGAGCCCTGGTGGTGGTCGACGCTCTGGGTCATGTCCTGGCGCGAGGTCCGCAGCTTCCTCGCCCGCCCGCTCGCGTACATCCTGCTCTTCTTCTGGATGGCGACCTTCGGGCTCCTGTTCCAGGCGCTCCTCCAGTACTACGCCGGCCCCGAGTCGGGCGGACAGGACTTCCAGGTCGCGCCGACCTACTTCCTCACGGGCTACATGTACCCCTGGTTCGTGCTGGGCCTGCTCTGCCCGGCCGCGACCATGCGCCTGCTCGCCGAGGAGCGCGCGCAGGGCACGCTCGAGATGCTGCTCACGGCGCCCGTGACGCACGCGCAGGTCGTGCTCTCGAAGTACATCGGCGTCATGGCCTTCTTCACGGCCATGTGCCTGTTCCTGGGCGCCTACGTCGCCGTCATGCGCCAGTACGCGGCCGAGTGGGACTGGGGCCCGCTGTTCACGACGTACCTCGGCCTCACGCTCGGGGCCGGGCTGTTCTTCGCGATCGGGCTGTTCACCTCGTCGGTGACCGAGAACCAGGTCGTCGCCTACGTGCTCGCGCTCCTGCCGATCCTGCTCCTCCTGTTCGTGTCGTTCCTCGACTACGCGGTCGAGTCGACCCTGGTCAAGGACGTCGTCCGCCACGTGAACCACATGCGCCTGCAGGAGGGGCTCGCGAAGGGCGTCGTGCAGTGGAAGACGCTCGTGTTCTACGTGTCGAGCATCGTGTTCTTCCTGTTCCTCGCCGTGCGCGGCGTCGAATCCCACACGTGGAGGTGAGCGCGTGACCGACCACCCGCACGCCCCCGAGCCCGCCCCCGCGCCAGGCCCGCAGCCCGGCGGGGAGGCGCCCGACGACGGGCAGGGCTCGTTCGTCCTGGGCGTCCTCGCGCTCGTCATGGGGCTCCTGCTCCTGCTCGCGGCCGGGCTCCTGTTCTTCGCGTTCGGCCGGGGCACGGGCCTGGCCGAGGGGGCCGCGGACGGCCCGCGCTACGCGTTCGGCGCCGGCGTCGGGCTGTTCGTGCTCGGCGTCATGCTCCTCGGCGGGCGCGTGGTGGACTTCTTCCGCCAGCGGCGCAGCTTCCAGGCCGCGAACTCGCTGCTCATGTCGGCGCTCGGGCTCATGCTCCTCGTGATCGTGAACTTCCTCGCCGCGCGGCACGACTTCTGGCGGCTCGACCTGACCAGCGAGGGGCTCTACACGCTCTCCGAGGAGTCGGCGGGGCTCGTGGGCCGGCTCGAGCGCCCGCTGCGGCTCGTGCTCCTCCAGTCGCACGCGGGCGCGCAGGACGTCGAGGCGACGGACGCGCTGCTCGCGCAGTACGCGGCCGCCTCGCCGCAGGTGCGCGTCGAGCGGGTCGAGCTGCGCGGGCTCGAGCAGTCGAAGCTCCAGGCCCTGCTCGCGGACCTGGGGATCGAGGCCGCGCGCCACATGGACGAGGTGCTGGGCGTCGTCGTCCAGACGGGCGTCGACACGGCCGAGGGCTGGAGGAAGGCCGAGAGCAAGCACATCCCGAGCACGGAGCTGTGGGAGCAGGACCTCGGGGCGCCGGGCGGGAAGCGGACGTTCCTGGGCGAGCAGAAGATCAGCTCGGCGATCCGCGAGGTGACCGACGGCGAGAAGCCGAAGCTCTACTTCGTGACCGGCCACGACGAGGCCTCGATCGACGACCACGGCGAGAAGGAGGGCCTCTCGAAGCTCGCGACGCTGCTCCGGCAGAAGGGCTACGACGCGCCGACCGTGAACCTGTTCGAGGCGCGGGAGGTCCCGGCCGACGCCGACCTGCTCGTGATCGCGGCGCCGCGCCGCCCGTTCACGGCGGTCGAGGTGGCGGCGGTGACCGCCTTCCTCGAGCGCGGCGGCGACGCCGTGCTCCTGCTCGAGCCGGTGCTCGACCGGCGCCCCGGGGGCGGGACGCGCTTCGCCGCGACCGGGCTCGAGCGGCTGCTCGCCGAGCGCTACGGGGTCGAGGTCGAGGACCGGCAGCTCTACGCGCAGTTCCGCGAGCCGATCCTCCAGCGGACGGTCGTGACCGAGCAGCTCGAGGCCGACGGATTCGACCTGAACCACCGGGTCACGGCGCCGCTCTCGAAGCAGCAGGGGCGCGTCCTGCTCACCGGCGCGCGCTCGCTCGCGACGAAGGCCGTCGACGGCGCGACGACGACCGAGCTGCTCAAGGTCGGGCGGCTCGCGCCGGCGGTGTTCTCGACCGGCGACCCGCTCGGGCTCCAGGACGCGCAGCGCGCGCCGGCGGACGCGCGCAAGGGCGACCACCTGCTCGCCGTCGCGTCCGAGCGGACGGTCGAGGTGTCCGCCGCGGGGGCGGCGAGCCCTCCGGCGGGCGAGGGCGGCGAGCCCGGCGCAGGCGAGGGCGGCGAGCCCGGCGCGGCGAAGGTGACGAAGAAGAGCCGGGTCGTCGTCGTGGGCGACGCGGAGTGGGCGTCGAACGCCTACGTCGGGATGTACGAGTACTTCAACCTCGAGCTGTTCTTGAACGCGGCCGCCTGGTCGATCGAGCGCGAGGCGCTCGTCGTGGGCAAGGCGAGCAAGCCGAAGAGCTACCGGCTGCAGATGACGCAGCCCGAGCTGATGTTCTTCTGGCTGGCGTCGCTCGTGGGCATGCCGGCCATGGCGCTGTGCCTCGCCCTGTTCGCCTGGCTGCTGCACAGGAGGTGAGCGTGACCGCCCCCGGACCCGTGCCGCCCGAGGCGGAGCCGCAGGGCTTCCGCACCACGCTCGTCCTGGCCGCGGTCGTGCTCGGCCTGGGCCTGTGGATCTACCTGGGCGAGAGCGAGCTCAAGACGAGCGACGAGCTCGCGCTGCTCGAGAAGCGCGTGTTCCCCGGCCTGGTCGTGGGCGCGATCGAGCGCGTCGAGCTGACCCCGACCGAGGGCGCGCGCCTCGTGATCGCGCGCGAGGGCGAGGCCCAGGGCGCCGAGCAGGCCATGCAGCGCGACGCGGGCGGGCGCGAGGCGCGCTGGCGGCTCGAGGCCCCGGTCGTCGACCGGGCCGACGACGCCGAGGTGCGGCGGGTGCTCAACGCGCTCGAGTGGGCCGAGGCGAGCGACGTGCTCGAGGGGAGCAAGGCCGCGGGCTTCGAGTTCGGGGCGCCCGCGGGGCGGCTCCGGATCGAGCGCAAGGGGGCGGCGCCGGTCACGGTCGAGCTGGGGCCCGCCGTGCTGGGGACGCGGCCGCTCCGGCGGGTCGAGCCGGCCGACGGCCGCGTGCTCGTGGTCAAGACCGAGCTGTGGGACAACCTCGCGCAGGACGTCTGGAGGCTGCGCAGCAAGGAGCTGCTCGCGCTCGCGCGGGCCGACGTGGACGCCGTGACGGTCTCGCTCCTGGGCGACGCCGCCGGTCCGTCGCCGGGGCAGGGCCCGCCGCGCCGTGAGCTGACGCTCGCGCGGCGCGACGACTTCTGGCGCGTGGGCGGCCCGGACGGCGAGCTCGGGCTGCGGGCCCGCGTCGAGGGCCTGATCGACGCGGCGCGCGGGCTCCGCGCCAAGGACGTCGCGTTCGAGGCGCCGACCCCCGAGGAGCTCGCGCGGGCGGGCCTGGGCGACGCGCCCTGGGCCGTCGTCACGCTCGAGGGCCCGGCGTCCCCGGCGGCGGGCGGCGCGGCGGCTGCCGGCGCGGCCGCGGGCCGCCGGACGGAGCGGCTCCTGCTCGGGGCGCCCGTGAGCGCCGAGGCCTCCGGGACGCTGCGCTACGCGCGGGTCGAGGGCCGGGCGCCGGTCTACCGGGTCGACGTGGCGGCGGCGCTCGAGGCGCTCCACCAGGACGCCGGGCGCTACCGGGCCCCGGCGCTCCTGCCGATCGTGGGGACCGAGGCCACGGTCACGGGCGTGGCGGCCACGCTCCCGGGCGGGGTCGCCTGGTCGGTCAAGAAGCAGGAGGGCGCCTGGAAGCTCGACGGCGGGGTCGCGGCCGCGCCCACCGCGGTCGACGCGCTCGTGCGGACCCTCGTCGGGCTCGAGGTCGAGGATCGCCCGGCCGGCCCGCACGACCTGTCGAAGCTCGGCCTCGTCGACCCGACCCACACGGTCCGGCTCGAGGAGGAGGGGCTGACGCGCACGCTCCACATCGGACAGCCCGTCGAGGGCCGGCCGGGCGTCCACTGGGTGCGCCGGGTCGACGACGCGCGGGTCCTCACGGCGCGGCTCGACGCGCTCCCGGCCCGCCTCGAGGAGGCGCGGCTCGACCTGCTCGACCGGACGGTCCTCGAGGCCTCGCGCTGGGACGCGCAGAAGATCTCGCTGAGCGACGCCGACGGCAAGGCGCTCCTCGCGGCGGAGAAGAAGGCCAAGGACCCCTCGGCGCCCGACGTGAAGGAGTGGACCGTCGCGGGCCAGGACGCGGCCGACCCCGACCAGGTCGACCGCTTCGCCGGGCTGTTCGAGAAGGTGCTCGCCGAGCGCTGGGTCGCCCTCGCGACGCCCGAGGCGAAGGCCGCGCACGGGCTCGACCGGCCGATGAAGCTGGTCGTCACCGTCGACACCTGGAAGGACGGCAAGCGCGCGGGCGTCGAGCGGACGCTGCTCCTCGGGCGGCGCGACGGCGACGTCGTGTTCGCCATGCCGCCCGACTTCCCGGCGATCGGCCGGGTCGACGCGGGGTTCCTCGATCGGCTCGAGCGAGGGTTCGCCAAGCGGGCCGAGCTGCTCACCCTCATGCGCTGGGACGCCAGGGCCCTCGAGGTCCGCGAGGGCGACCGCGTCCTCCTCGAGCTGAAGAAGCCGAACGACGCCTGGAAGCGCGGGCTCGACCTCGTCGAGGCGACGGAGGTCGAGGACCTGCTCAAGCAGCTCGAGCGGGTCGAGGTCGCGCGCGCCGAGGCGGCGACGCCGGCGCGGCTGGCCGAGCTGGGCCTGGCGCCGCCGCGGCGCCGGGTCTCGGTCACGCTGCGCGGCATGGGCGACCAGCCCGAGACGACGAAGGTCCTCCTCGTGGGGCAGCCCGCGGGCAAGCGCGAGGTGTGGGTCGCGGTCGAGGGCGGCAACCTGCTCGGGGTCACGTTCGACGACCCCCTGCGCGCGATCGACGCCTGGCTCGCGAAGCACCCCGAGCGCGCGCCGTTCGCGCCCGTCGACGGACCCGCGCCCGGCGGTGGTGGCGACAAGCCCGGGCCCGTCGACCAGCCGGCGGACGAACCCGCGGACCCGCCGCCGAGTCCGCCCGAGCCGACGCCGCCCGCGCCGGAGCCGACGCCGCCCGAGCCGACGCCGCCCGCGCCGG
>JANJTH010000137.1 GCA_024711205.1 Planctomycetota bacterium
GCGGCCCGGCGCTCCACCCGCGGGCGCCCGGCCCGCGCGCGTCGCGGCCGCTGGCGCCACGACCGGGGCCGAGGCGGTCGTCGCCGGTGCGCGACCGAGCGGGCGCGCGCACCGGGCACCCGCCGAGGTGCCGCCGGGTGAGGTCGACCCGACGGCGGCTCCCCTGCCCACGAACGCGCTCGCCGGTGACGGGGCACCCCCTGACGCGGGCCTGCCGGGGACCGAGGCCCACACGCCGTCCAGCGGTCCCTCGGCGCCCGCGCACGCGGAGGTGGGGGCCGGCGACGCCGAAGCAGCTCGAAAGGAGCCGGGCCAGCCCGGCGCCGAAGGGCCCTCGCCGGACGAAGCGCCCCGACCGACCGAGACGGCACCGGCCTCGGCCCCGGAGGGGGAGTCGGAGGCGGAGAAGCGGGCGCGCATCTTGCGGCTGCGGCACGCGGGCGCCGGGTTCGGCTTCGAGCCGCAGGCCGCGCCGACCGCGGGCGAGCCGGCGCAGGAGGCCCCCACGGACCTCGAGGCGGCGGACGCTGCGCAAGCCCCCGAAGGGGCGGACGCACCTCCCCGATCGGCAGGGGAGGTGCGCCCGTCCCGGGCGCTCGGGCGCCCGCCTGGGGTCGCCGTCGGCTCGGTCGACCTGCCGCGCGAGCGCGACGGCGCGAGACCCCCGGAGGAGCAGGCGGCCCCCGCGCCCCGCGCGTCGGGCCGGCTCGGGTTCACGCCCCTGAGCGAACCCCTCGGCCCGGGAGGCGTCGCGCCGGCGGGCCGCCTCGGGCTCGCGGCGGGCGCTCCGTCGGCGGCGCGCCCGCCGCGGCCGTTCCTCGCCCAGCTCTCGCGGATCCTCGCCGTGCCCTTCTCCGTGCCCTATGGCGTCGGCGCGCTCGCCTACGCCCTCGTCCTGTTCACGGGGATCCAGGCGCTCCTCGGGCTCGCCGAGAAGGTGCCGATCGCGCTCGCGGGCGCGGGCGGCCTCTCGGCGCTCGTCCTCTACTTCCAGGCCTACCTCGTGCGCGTCACCGAGGCCGCGAGCCAGGGCGAGGACGACCTCCCCGAGTGGCCCGACATCGGCGCCACCCTCGGCCTCGGCCTGCGGCTGCTCCTCTGCTGGCTCGCCGCGTTCGGGCCCGGGGTCGCGCTCCTCGCCGGGTCGATGCTCGCGGGGCGGGCCGACCTCTCGAAGCTCCGCACGATCGGGCCGAGCGCGATCGACCTCGCCGGCTCGACCCCGCCCTTCGTCCCGGGCACGCCCGCCGGCGAGGCCGAGCTGCTGTCGATCGAGGGCGAGCCCCTCCAGCCCCCGCGCGGCCGCTGGGTCGTGCTCGGGCTCCTCGGGCGGGACCTGGCCGACGACACCGGCATGAGCGAGGTCCTGGCCGACATGCCGACCGGCATGATGGGCGTGACGATCGACCACGCCGCGCAGGTCTACGACCTCGACCGCGTCGGGCGCGCGCTCGGCGAGCGCGTCGCCGTGTTCGGGGTCTACGCCGACCCCCGCTGCAAGATCATCGCGGGCCGCTACCCCGACCTCGTCCCGGACTCGATCAAGGCGGAGCTGGCCCAGGGCTCCTTCGGCGGCTTCGGCCTGCCCCGAGGCAGCGACGGCCCGGACGACCTCGGCGACGACGAGGGCGACCCCTTCGACGACGAGGACGGGCTCTCGCCCCGGCCGCCGCCGACGAGCCAGCTCGAGCGCGGCGCCGACCTCGCCGCGCGGGCCCAGGGCGGGGGGACCCGCCCTGGCGAGCAGGCCCCGCGGCTCGAGGCGATCCGGATCGTCCGGACCCCGACCTACCTGTTCCCGGCGCCGTTCCACGAGGTGCGCCGGCTCCCCGGCGTGTTCGTGCTCGACCCGCAGGGCGCGATCCGCCGCTCCTACCCGACCGGGGTCGACGACCGGAAGCTCTACGCCGACCTGCTCGACCTGATGAGCGGCGGCCCCGGGGACGCGCGGCGCGTCTCGCTCCCGCCGACCGCCTACGGGCTCGCGCCCGCCGGTCCCCTCCCGAAGCTCGCCCTCGGCCTGGGCGTCCTCCTGCTCATCGCGGGCGCCTTCTACTACCCCATGGCGCTCCTGCTCACGGTGACGTTCACCGACGGCTTCATGGCGTTCCGCTACCCCGCCGGGTTCGCGGCGATCGCCGCGGCGGCCCGCGACTACGCGGCGCTCGCGCTGCTCTTCGTCGGCGTCGAGCTGCTCGGGCTGGCCCTCGAGCAGGTGGTCGATCGCGCGGCGCGAGGCGCGCTCGGGTCCGCCGGGCGCGCGCTCCTGGGCGCGGGGGTGAGCTCGTTCGCCGCGACCTACGGCCTGCTCGTCACGAGCCACGCGGTCGGGCGCTTCTTCCACGCGAACCAGGGCGCCCTGGGCTGGTTCCGTCGGGGCGGGGGCTGACCGCGCCCCGACCGCGCGAGGCCCCCGCGGCGGCCACGACGAACCGCCAGGGCAGCTCGCGTGCGCGGGAGATCCCCACGCGCGGCCCCGCGAGCACGCGCGCGCTCGGCGGCGGCGGCCCGCGGAGCTCGAGGCGGAGGTCCGCGCCGGGGGCGAGGAGGTCGCGCCCGTCGTCCTCGAGCGTGATCGCGAGCCCTGCGCACAGCTTGCCGGGGCCGTCCAGCCACGCGCGCGGCGGGAGGCCAGCCCGACGGCCCGCGATCGCCTCGACCCCGGCCGCGGGCCACAGCGCGCGCACGAGCACCGCCGCGCCCTCGCCCGGCGGCCCCGTGACGACGTTCGCGCACACGGAGCGGTGGAGCCGGTAGACGTAGAGGTGCCCGGCGGGCAGGTACATCGCGGCGTTGCGGCGGGTCGGCCCCCGATGCGCGTGGCAGGCGGGCTCGCGCTCGTGGTAGGCCTCGGCCTCGACGATCGGGCCGCCCACCCCGTCCTTGAGGAGCCACGCGCCGAGCAGCCCCCGCGCCGCGACCACGACGTCGCCCGCGAGCAGCGCGCGCAGCGCCCGGGCCCCGCCCGCGAGCAGCCGCCCCCGCGCTCGGCCCGGGCTCGTGTGAGGTTCACTCCGCGCTCGGCCCGCGCCAGGCCGACCTCCCTCCGGTCGGTCAGCCTGGCACGGCCCTCGCACGTCGCTCAGGGCTTCGTGCCCTGCTGCTCGCGCCGGAGCTCGCGGCTCGCCTCGTCGAGGAAGCGCCGCTCCTCGCGCGAGAGGCCGTCGAGGCCCTGCGCGGAGACCTTGGCGAGGACCTCGTCGAGGCGGACCCGGAGCGCGGCGCGACGGCGCGTGTCCTCTTCCTGGCGCGCGAGCCGGCGCCGCTCGCGCCAGCGGGCGAACCAGCCCGCGCGGGGTGGGCGGGCGAGGGTCACACGCTCGCCGCGCCACGCCCGATCGCCCCCGGGGTCGGCCCAGGGCGCGACCCCGAGCTCATGGTCGTCGTAGGCCCCCCACGCGAGCTGCCGCCGCACCTCGAGCCCGCCCGCGACGATCAGGAGCGCGAACGAGAGCAGGAGCATGTCGCGCTGCCAGAGCGCGACCGCCGCGACGAGCGGCGCGCACACGAACGTGGCGAGGATCGCCGCGCGCATCGCGCCCACGAAGCCCTTCCAGGGCCACAGCGCGGCCTGGAACATGCGCCCCCCGTCCATGGGGTAGGCGGGGAGGAGGTTGAGCAGCGCGAGCACGCCGTTCACGAGGACGACGGCGTAGAGGAAGAACGGCCCGCCCTCGGGGAGCGGGGTGAGCGCGCCGCCGAGGAGCAGGAACGGGGGCAGCGCCGCGGCGAACAGGACCAGGTTCACGGCCGGCCCGGCGAAGGCCGTGAGGAACTGCGCCCGCGGGGTCATGGGGGCCGCGACCATGGCGAGCCCGCCGAGGGGCCAGAGGATGATCTCGTGCGCCTCGCCCCCCGTGCGGCGCGCCGCCACGCAGTGCCCGAGCTCGTGGAGGAACACGCTCGCGAGCTGCACGAGGACGACGAGGACGCCGAGCTGCGGCGCCTCGCGGAAGATCCAGAGGATCCAGGCGACGAGCAGGAGCTCGGTCCAGTGGACGGCGACGTCGAGGTCGGCCACGCGACCGACCCGGAAGCGGAACTGCAGGAGTCGTTCCAGCCCGTCCACCCGGCCCCCCCGGCGCTCTGGAGCCTACCTCGCGCGCGCGGGGGCGGCGAGCCCTCGCGCGGGCAGGAGCCCCGGAAGCGCCCGCCGCAGGGCCCTCCAGGCCGACGGCTCGAGGGCGCACGCGACCGCCGCGCGGTCGTCCGGAAACGCGACGGGGGGCGGGCCCCCCGGGCGGCCCCCCCCCCCCCCCCCCCCCCCGCGGCCGCGCCCGCCCCGGCCCCCCCGCGGGGCCCCCCCGCGGCGGGGGGGGGGGGGGGGGGG
>JANJTH010000170.1 GCA_024711205.1 Planctomycetota bacterium
AGCCCCGCCGAGGGGCTGCGCAGGGCGCGCCGTCATCGGGGCCGGTCCTCGCGCTCGAGCCCGAGCTCCCGCCAGCGGCGCTTCCAGTTGCGGACCGTGCGCTCGTCGACGCCCTGCTCGCCCGCGAGCGCCGCGTCCGACCGCCCCAGGGCCACCCAGCGCTCGTGGAGCCCCCGGTAGCGCGGCTCGTCGACGACCCGCGGCGCCTCCCGCGGGTCGGGGGTCGGCATGGTCAGCGCGTGGATCCGCGCGACGCCCTGTGCGTCGGTGCGCCCGAGCTGACAGACGCGCTCCACGACGTTCTTGAGCTGCCGGATGTTCCCGGGCCAGGGGAGCGCGGCGAGCGCGCGGACGACCGGCGTCGAGGTGGGGGGCTCGAGCCCGCCGGCGGCGAGGAACGCGGAGGCATAGAGCTCGAGGTCCCGCCCGCGCTCGCGCAGCGGAGGGACCTCGAGCGGCACGCCGAGGCGATCGGCCAGCGGCTGGATCACGACGCCCTCGCGGACGAGGTCCGGCATGCGGCCGTTGTTCGCGGCGACGACGACCGCGTCGACGTCGCGCTCGTCCTCCCCGCCGATTCGCGTCACCTTGCGAGACTCGAGGACGGTGAGCAGCTTCGCCTGGAGCGGCCGGGGGCACTTGTCGACCTCGTTGAGGAAGATCGTCCCGCCCTGCGCGCGCTCGAACGCGCCCGCTCGGGCCTTGACGCCCGTCGCCGCGCTCGCGGCGATCCCGAACAGCTCGGCCTCGGCCAGCGTGTCGGGCACGGCGGCGAGGTTGATCGACACGAACGGCCCCCGTCGGCCCTGGAGCCGCCCGAGTACCGTGTGGACGGCCCCGGCCGCGCGGTCCTTGCCGACCCCGGGCTCGCCCGAGAGGAGGAGGATCGGCGCCGGCCCGCCCTCGCCGAGGCGTCGGCCCATGTCGGCCGCGATCCGCGCCAGGTCCTCGTGGAACGTCTGGACGGCGGGGCTCTCGCCGCCCAGGAAGTCGTCGAACCAGCGCAGGACCTCGCGTCGGGGGTCTCCCCCGACCTCGTCGTCCGGCGCGCCCGCCGGGCCCGCCTCGGACGCCCGCTGGAGCGCGACGACGACCTGCTCGCAGACGCGCCGCTCCTCCTCGGAGAAGGGGGGCGCGTCGAAGTCGCGCTCGAGGACGAGGACCGCGCCCTCCTCGAGCGGGGCGCTGAAGCGCCAGGGAGACGGGGGCGGGGCGGCGCGAGCCCGCGCGCGCCGGGCGGCCAGGGCGCGCGCGCAGACCTGCGCCGCGAGGCCCTCGACCTGCGCGACCGGCGCGGTCACGAGCGCGACGACCGCCTGGGCCAGCCCCATGGGCAGGAGCTGCAGCTCGGCCGAGGTGACGTCGAGCGACGACCCGGTCAGGCTCGGGGGCCGTCCCCGCGCCGCCCCCGCCCGCGTGGTCAGGCGCACGAACCGCTGCCCGAGGCTCAGGCACACGCCGGCCTCGAGCGCGGCGGCGGTGAGCGCGCGGGCCTCGCCCCGGGCGAGCGGCACGAGCCGACCGCCCTCGAGCAGCCCCGTCCCGCGCCCGCTCAGCACGAGCAGGCGGAGGCCATCCTCGCCCTCCTCCAGGGTCAGGTGCTGCCCGCCGACGTTCGGGTCGCCTCCGAGGTCGGCGCGCCCGAGCGTGAGGCCCCGCGCGAGCGGGCGCGTGGCCTCGCGCACGGGCGCCCACCGCCCCGCCGCCCCGACCTCGACCTCGAGCCACTCGGGCGCGCTCGTCCCCTGCATCGGGCGGGAGCCTAGGCCCCCCGCCCCAAGCGCGCAAGCCGTCGTGGCCCGGTGAGGGCCGTGCGCGCGAGGAGCGCGCGCGCCATACTCGCCGCGCGGAGGGGCGGGTGGACCTGAACGCCGCCGAACGGCGTGTCGTGGAGTCGGCGGTGGCCCGCGGGTGGCTGAGCCAGGCTCAGGTCGAGGTGGCGCGGGCCGACGCCGCCCGGACCGGCCAGTCGCTCCTCTCGCTGCTGCGGGACCGGTTCCTCTCCCCCTCCCAGGCGCAGGCGCTCGGGCGCGTCTACGAGGAGGCGGTCCAAGAGAGCGGTCGCCGCGCCGCGGTCGCGCCGGAGGAGCCGCGGGTCGGACCGTACCGGATCACGGGCGAGCTCGGCCGGGGCGGCATGGGGGTCGTCCACCGGGCCGTCGGACCCGACGGCGTCGAGCGGGCCGTCAAGGTGCTCCTCCGGGCCGACGGATCGAGGCTGGCGCGCTTCGCCCGCGAGGCGGCCGTGCTCGAGTTCGTCGGCCGGCATCGCAACGTGGTCTCGTTCCTCGGCGCCGGCGAGGAGCGGGGCGTGCCCTGGCTCGCCATGGAGCTCCTCGAGGGCGGCTCGTTCGTCGACCGGCTCGAGCGCACCCCGCGCGACCTGCGCGCGCTCGTGGCCGACCTCGCGACGGTCGCCGGCGCGCTCCACTTCGCCCACGAGGCGGGGGTTCTGCACCGGGACGTCAAGGCCAACAACATCATCTACGACGAGGCGGGCCGGCCCCATCTGGCCGACTTCGGGGTCGCCGCCGACGAGCAGGACGTGGAGCGCCTCACCCGGACCGGGGAGCTGACGGGCACGGTCGGGCACATGCCGCCGGAGCAGCTCAACCCCACGGGGCAGCCGCTCGACGGACGCGTCGACGTGTACGCCCTCGGGACGATCCTGTACGAGGTCCTCACCGGCCAGCCGCCGTTCGCGGGGCCGCCCCTCGCCGTGCTCTCGCAGGTGATGTCCGGGGCCGAGCCGCAGGCCCCCCGCGCGATCGCGCCGGACGCGCCCCGCGCCCTCGAGCGCGCGTGCCTCCGGGCCATGGCCAGGGACCTCACGGCGCGGACGCCCACGGCCGCGGCCTTCCAGGCCGAGCTCCAGACCTGGCTCGATGCCGCCGACGCGGCGGCGCCCGCGCGGGCGCCG
>JANJTH010000177.1 GCA_024711205.1 Planctomycetota bacterium
GGCGGGTCGCCCGCACGCCGCGCTCGACGTGGCGCGCGAGGTCCTCGCCCTGGCCGACGCCTGGGCGCGGCGGCGCGCCCGGCGGCCGCGGGCGGGGCGCCCCTGCGCGGCCTGACCCGCGCGCGGGGGAAGTCGCGTCAGAGGTCCTGGGACCTGAGCATGGCGGAGTCGGGGCCGAGGTCCTCGGGCCCGACGATCGGGGCCTTCGTGATCCGCGTCGAGGTCCACCTGGCCGGGCGGTTCGCCGGCGGCGCCGCGGGCTTGGCCTTGGCCTTCGGCAGCTCGACGGGCCGCGAGGCGGCCCCCGCGTCGCCGTCCGCGGTCGGGTCGAACTCGTCGACCGGCGGGGCCTCGACGTCGTGCGTCGCGGCGAGCTCGGCCTGCTTGCGCGTGCGGTCGATCAGGTCGAGGAGGTCGGCGGGCGACTGCGGGCGACGGGCCGGGTCCTTCGCGGTGAGCTTGAGGAGCATCTCGGCCACGGGCGCCGGGACCGGCACCGTCGGCGCCGGCATGGGCGCCCGGACGTGCCGGGTCAGCGTCTCCTTGGGGGTCGCGCCCTGGAAGGGCGGGCGCCCGCACAGGAGCTCCCAGGCCATGATCCCCAGCGCGTAGGCGTCGCTCGGCGCGTCGGGGGAGCGCTTCGGGTCCGCGATCACCTCGGGCGCGAGGTAGTCCGGATGTCCCCACGGGACGCCGAAGGCGCCGAAGTTCGCGCCGAGCCCGGCCGCCTCGTGGAGGCCGAAGTCGCCCGCGCGGAAGCCGGTCGACGTGGCCCACACCTTCTCGGGGCGGAGGTCGCCGTGGTAGAGCGCGCGCCCCCGCGCCGCCTTGAGGCCCACCGCCACGTCGTGGAGCGTCGCGAGGACCTCGGCCACGGGGCGGGGGCCGTCGGCGGCCAGGACCTGCCGCAGCGTGCGGCCCTCGACCCGCTCCTGGACCACGAGGTCGCGCCCGCTCACCTCGAGCAGGCGCAGCGTGCCCACGACCTCGGGGACGACGAAGCCGTCGGCCTTGCGCGCGGCGTCGAGGATCCGCTTGAGGAGCTCGGGGTACTTCGCGAAGCGGCGCGAGATCACCTTGACCACGACCGGGCCCACGTGCCCCGCGAGCGTCCCTGCGTAGACCGCGCCGACCGGCCCCTCGCCGAGCTTCTCGCCGAGCGCGACCGGCGGCGGCTCCGCCCCGGCGGGCTCGGGTGGCGCGGGCGGCGGCGGCGGCGGCGACGCCGCCCTCGGCGGGCCGGTGACCAGGGCCTCGGCCTCGGCCAGCGCCGACAGCGCGGGGAGCCGCCCGGAGGTGGAGCCCGCCGGAGGCCTCGCCGCGGCGGGGGTGGGCGCAGCCGCCGGCACCGCGGCGGGGGGGGGCGCCGCGGCGGCTGGCGGGACCAGCGCGCCTGCCAGCAGGCTCCGCGGGAGGACGCCCGTGGTCTCGCCCACGGGCATGCTCGGGCCGACGGGGCGCCCGAACGTGCCGGAGTCGAGGAGCGCCGCGGGCGCGCCGCGGGCCGCGCTCTGGGCGGCCTGCTGCCAGGCGCTCGCCGTGACCGGCGCGGGGGCGGCCGGCGCCTGCCGCCCGACGAGCTCGTAGAGCGCCGCGAGCACGGCGTCGGCGTGGAGGAGGCGCCCGGCGGGGTCCTTGGCCGTGAGCTGCTGGGCGAAGCGCGCGAGCGCGGGGCTCTGCGCGAAGGCGGGCAACGGGGGCAGCGGCGCGTCGAGGTGCTGGCGCAGGAGCTCGACCGGCTCGCCCGCCCAGGGCGGCGCGCCGTGGAGGCACGCGAAGAGGAGCAGGCCGAGCGCGTAGACGTCCGCCTGCGCCGTGGGCGCGGGGAGGCGCTGCTGCATGACCTCCGGGGCGAGCGCCGTCGGGTGCCCGAACGGCAGGCCGAACCGGCCGAACCCGCCCGCGAGGCAGGAGGCGCGCGCCTGGCCCAGGTCGCAGAGCACGGCCCGCTGCCCGTCGTCGAGGACCTTCTCGGCCCGCACGTCGCCGTGGGCGCGTCCGGAGCGGTGGAGCGCGGAGAGCCCGGTCGCCACGTCCCGCACGACGCGCAGGGCCTCGCGGGGCTCGAGCGGCCCGCGCTCGGCGAGGCGCCGCGCGAGCGGCGCGCCCGGCCCGCGCTCGAACACGGCGACCTGGCGGCCCTCGTGCTCACCCACCTCGAGCGTCGCGACGAGGTGCGGGTGCGAGAACCCGACGAACGCGCGCAGCTCGGCCAGGAGCTGGTCGCGCAGGGCCGGGTGGGCGTCGAGGCGGCTCGTGAGCGCCTTCGCCACGACGGCGCGCCGCGGGGCCCCCCACTGGGCCGCGTAGCTGGCGCCGAGCGGGCCGCGCCCGAGCTTCTCGCCGATCACGAGCTCCATGGCCCGGATTCTACGCAGCGCGGGCCGCTCGTTCGACCTGGTGCGCGACCTCCCGCGGGCGATCACGAGCGGGCGCGGTGCCCAGGGGCGCACGCGCCCGAGGGGCGCAGGGAGGCGGTGCACGCGCGAGCGCGGGCGCCACCCGCGGCGTGGAGCCGGCGACGAGCCTGCCGCGGGCGCCGCGCGCGGGCTACCCTCGGTCGCGGTCGAGGAGGGAGCGCGCGGCGTGGACGGAGCCTGGTGGGCGGCCTTCGGGGCCGCGTTCGTCACCGTGTTCGTGGCGGAGCTCGGCGACAAGACGCAGCTCGCCGCGCTCGGGCTGGGCGGCGCGACCACGCGGCCGTGGGCCGTGCTCGCGGGCTCCTGCGCGGCGCTGTGCCTCGCGGCCGCGCTGGCCGTCGCGCTCGCGCGGCTGCTCGGGCGGGCGCTCGACCCGCGGCTCCTGCACTACGGGAGCGCCGCGCTGTTCCTCCTCCTCGGGGTGGGCCTCCTCGCGCGCGGCCCCGCGGCGGCCGACGCAGAGGAGCCCGCCGCCGCGGTCCCGGCCGTCTCCGCGCCGGGCGAGCCCAGCCCGTCGACGGCCGGCGACTGACGCGCAGGTGGGCCGTTCGAGGCCGGCGGCGCGGGGCGGCAGTCTGGCGGCGGCCGGCCCGCGCGCCCGCCCTGCGGCCGGGCCGCGGATCCCGGGCCGGGGCTCCTGCCGGCCGGCGCCGCCGCGGCCCGGGTATCGTCCTCGCCCGTGGTCTCCCGCCCTCGACCCGCGCGCGCGCCGCTGCCCCTCCGGTCGATCCTCGCCCGCGTCAGCCGGTCGTTCTTCGTGTCGCTCCGGCTCCTCCCCGCAGAGACGCGCGAGGCGGTCGCGCTCGCCTACCTGCTCGCGCGCGCCGCGGACACGGTCGCCGACACGCGGCTCGTCCCGCGCGCCGAGCGCCTGCGGGCGCTCGAGGCGCTCGCGGGCGCGTTCGCGGGCGCGGGCGCCGGCCTCGAGGAGCTGGCCCGGGACCTCGCGGCGCTCACGCGCCAGGACGACGTGCTCCCCGAGGAGCAGGCGCTGCTCGCCGCCCTGCCCGGCTGCCTCGCGCTCCTCGCGCGGCTCCCGGCGGCCGAGCAGGCGCTCGTGCGCGAGGTCCTCGCGACGATCGTGGCCGGGCAGCGCTGGGACCTCGAGCGGTTCCCGGGGAGCGACGCGGCCGGGCTCGTGGCCCTCGAGGCGCCCGCGGAGCTCGAGGGCTACTGCTTCCACGTCGCGGGCTGCGTGGGCGCCTTCTGGTCGGACCTCCACCGCCTGCGCGTGCCGGGGCTCGCGCGGCGCCTCGCGGCCCGCGCCGGACCGGGGCCCGCGGGCGCCGTCGCGGACGACGGCTGGCGCGCCGACGGGGTCCGGCTCGGGCACGCGCTCCAGCTCACGAACGTGCTCCGCGACGTCCCGCGCGACCTCCGCCACGGTCGGTGCTACCTGCCCGCGGCGGACCTCGCGGCCGCGGGCCTCGCGCCGGGCGACCTGCTCGACCCGGGCGTGTGGCCGCGCGCGCGGCCCGTGTGGGAGGCGTGGGCCGCGCGCGCGGTCGCGCACGCGGAGGCCGGGCTGCGGCACGTGCTCGGGGTGCCGGGGCGGCACGTCCGGCTGCGGCTCGCCGAGGCGCTGCCGCTCCTCCTGGCGCTCCGCACGCTCGGGGTCACGCGCGCGGGGAACCCGCTCGACCCCGCCGCCCGCCGCAAGGTCCCGCGGCGCGTCGTGTGGACGACGCTCTGGGCCGCGCTGCGGGCCGCGCGCAGCGACCGCGACCTCGCCGCGCTCCACCGCCGGACCCTCGCCCTGGCCGGGCTCGCCGACCTCGCGCGGCGGGCCCCGGCGGTCGGCGCGTAGGATCGCCCGGCGTGAGCACGCTCGAACTCGACCTCGAGGGCATGACCTGCGGCGGGTGCGTGGCGACCGCGACGCGGACCCTGCGCGGGCTCGAGGGGGTGAGCGCGGTCGAGGTCACGCTGTCCCCGCAGCGGGCGCGCGTCGAGGGCGAGGCGCTCGACGCCGAGCGGCTCGCCGCGGCCCTCGGCCGGCACGGCTACCGGGTCGTCGCCGCCCGGGCAGGCGTCGTGGCCCCCGCCGAGCCGCCGCGCCCCGCCGTCGACGCGTCAGGAGGCGCGACGCCGGGCGCGCTCGCCGGGGCCGCGCCGGCCGGGCCCGGGGCCGCGCCGGA
>JANJTH010000193.1 GCA_024711205.1 Planctomycetota bacterium
CCCGCGCCGCGGCGCCCGGGACCGGGGCGGCCTGCGCCGCCGCCGCCGGCCGCGCGCGCACGGGCCGCTCGCCCGCGCCGATCACGACCGCGTCGGGGAGGTCCTCGAGCCCGATCTGGTCGCCCCGGGTCATGGCGATCCCGCGGCGCACGACGTTCTGCAGCTCGCGCACGTTGCCGGGCCAGGGGTACTGCCGCAGGACCTCGATCACGTCCGCCTTGAAGCCGCCGACCTGGGGCTTGGCCATCTCCTTGGCGTGGCGGCGCAGGAAGTGGTCGGCGAGCAGCAGCACGTCGTCGCCGCGCTCGCGCAGGGGCGGGAGCTCGACCGTGACGACGTTGACCCGGTAGAGGAGGTCCTGCCGGAAGGTCCCCTCGGCGACGCCCTTCGCGAGGTCGCGGGCCGTGGCCGCGACGACCCGCACGTCGACCGGGACCTCGGCCTTGCCGCCGAGCCGGCGGATCCGCCGCTCCTGCAGCGCGCGGAGGAGCTTCGCCTGGAGGAGCAGGGGCAGCTCGCCGATCTCGTCCAGGAAGAACGTGCCCGCGTCCGCGAACTCGAGCAGGCCGATCGAGCGCTGCTGCGCGCCCGTGAACGCGCCCTTCTCGTAGCCGAACAGCTCGCTCTCGAGCAGGTTCTCGGGGATCGCCCCGCAGTCGACCGGCACGAACCGCGCGGCGCTGCGGCGGCTCCGCCGGTGGAGCGCGCGCGCGACGAGCTCCTTGCCGGTGCCGGTCTCGCCGAGCACGAGGACGTCGACGTCCGTGTCGGCGACGCGCCGGATCACGTCGAGGACCTCCTGCATGGCGGGCGACGCGGCGACGAGGTCGTCGAGGCCGAAGTCGCGCGCGACCTGCCGGCGGAGCAGGCGGTTCTCCTCGCGCAGCCGGCGCTCCTCGAGGAACCGGCGCGCGTTCGCGAGCAGGTCCTCGGGGAGGAACGGCTTGGTCAGGTAGTCGACGGCGCCCAGCTTGAGGCTCTCGACCGCGGTGTCGACGGTCGGGAACCCCGTGATCATGAGGACGGGGAGGTCCGGGTCGTGCTCGCGGGCCCGCCGCAGGAGGGTCACCCCGTCCATGCCCGGCATGCGGATGTCGGTGATGACGAGGTCGAACGCCTCCTCGGCGAGCCGCTCGACGGCGCGCTCGGCGCGCGCCTCGACCGTGACCTCCACGTCGTCGAGCCGCTCGAGGGCCTCCGCGCACACCTCGCGCATGCCCTCCTCGTCGTCGACGACGAGCACCCTGGCCTTTCGCATCCGCTGCCCGCTCCGCGCGGCCTCGAGTCGACCGGCGGCGGGACGATAGCACGGCCCCGGGCGCCGCTGGCCGCCGGCCGCTACCGGGTGAGCCAGCCCCGGGCCCGGACGGTCACCACGGCGTAGGGGAAGATCCAGGTCAGGCCGAGCACGAAGTAGAAGGCGTAGAGGACGCCGTAGACGAAGTCGAGCGAGCGCTCCTGGCGGACGTACCAGAGCATGCGCACGAGCGCGCCGGCCGCGGTGGCGAGCGCGACCGCGGGCAGGAGCAGCGGCTCGAGCACGCACGCGCCGACGACGAGCGCGAGCGCGGCGTAGCGGACCGGGAGGCCCAGGTTGCGCACGAGCCCGTCGAACAGGGCGAGCGCGAGCTTGGCGGGCGGGCGCCGCCACACGAGCCGCGCGAAGCGGGCCTCCTCGCGCACGTAGCTGCGGTCCCAGCGGAGGAACATCTTGCAGAGCTGGCGGTGCGTCGTGGGCACGAGCGTGCGCACGACGGCCGCGCGCTGGTAGACCGTGTCGTAGCGGCGCGCGAGGACCTCGTTCGTCATGGCGCGGTCCTCGCCCGCGGCGCAGCGGGCGCCCAGGAAGTGCTGGTCGACCCAGCCCGGGAGCGCGTCGCGCACGACCGCGGCGCGGTAGGCCGTGAGCGCGCCCGGGCAGCAGTAGACGGTCCCGTACTCCGACTGGGCCGCGCGGCGGAAGTCGAACGAGAGCGAGAACGCGACGTGGAGCATCTTCGGGATCACGCCGTCCTCGCGGTTGTGGACGGCGACCTTGCCGGCGACGGCGCCGACCCGCGGGTCGCGGAACGGCCCCGCGATCGCCAGGAGCGTGCCCTCGTCGATCACGCTGTCCGAGTCGATCGTGACCAGGACCTCGCCGCGGGCGCGGCGGAACCCGGCCTCGAGCGCGGCGCGCTTGCCGCGGTTCTCGGGGAAGCGGAGCGTCGTGACGAGGTCCGGGAAGCGGGCGGCGGCGCGCTCGATGTGCGCCCAGGTGTCGTCGCGGCTCCCGTCGTCGACGACGAACACCTCGAGGCGCCCCCGCGGGTAGCGGGCCCGCGCGACCGACTCGATCGAGCGCGCGACCATGGGGCCCTCGTTGTAGGCCGGGATCACGACGGTGAGCGTCGGGGCCTCCTCCGGCGTCGCGGGCGCGAACGGCCGGTAGCGCAGCCAGAGGAGCGTCTGGACCGCGAGGCCCAGGGCGGCGAGCACGCCCCACACGGCGAGGGCCACGCGCACGGGCCCGGCCAGGAGCCCGCCCAGGGTCGCCCCGAGCGTCGCGCCGCCCGGGGCGGCGGAGGCCCAGCTCGCGCCGGCGCCGAGCGCGACAGCGGCGACCCAGGTCGAGAGCGCGACCATGCCGAGCAGCGCCGCGACCACGAGGGCTCGCAGGAGCGCGTCGCCGGGCCGGTCCTCGAAGGAGACCGGGCGCGGCGCCGGGGGCGCCGGGTCCTCGGCGGACGTGCGGCGCGGCGCGGGCGTACCGGGAACCGTGCGCGCGGGCGCGCGCAGCAGGTTGGTGGTCGTCATCGTGGAGTCCCTCGCGTCGGGTGGACGTGGAGTGACCTTTCGCAAGGTCCAGGCCAATCCTGGAGGCAAACGACTTGCGCCGGCTCCCGAACGACCCGTTCCATTGCAGGGCGCCCCGGCTGGCGCTCGTCGACGCCCAGCGTGGAACGATCCGTTTCACTGCGTCCGGCACGCGCAGGCGGGAGCGAAGCGCCGGGGCAGCGCGGGCGGGCCGTGGTAGGACAGCCCCGCTGGAGGCACCCATGGCGAGCGGGCGGTGGACGTCGGGGCGTGGTCGCGGGCAGGGCGGCGAGCCGGCCCCCGCGGTCGGCGACGTGGACGGAGACGACGCGGCCGAGGACGACGAGGCCGGAGGCGACGCGGCCGAGGACGACGCGACGTGGGACGCCGCGGCGCCCGGGGCCGGAGCCGGCGCGCCCGCGCCGACCGCGCCGCGCCGCGGCCGGGCGCCGAACGCCTGGACGCCGGGGCTGGGGCCCGAGGACCTGACCGCCTACCGGCGCCGGTTCGGCCTGAGCGAGCAGCGGCTCGCCGACTACCTGGGCGTCAGCGTGCCCACGATCCGCAAGTGGACGAAGGAGGGGCGCGCGCCCGACCCCGAGAAGCAGGGCACGATCCGCGCGCTCCTCGCGCGCGACTACGCGCCCCCCGCCGCCGAGGCCGGCGCGCCGCGCCCTCGCCGCGGGCGTCCCCCCGGCCCGCGGGCGCCCGCGGCCCCCG
>JANJTH010000210.1 GCA_024711205.1 Planctomycetota bacterium
GCCGCGCGCCGCAGCGCCTCGACGTCCCGGTCCTCGCGGCACCTCCTCCCCGGCCCGGCCCGCCCGCGGGGCGGGCCGCCGACCCGCGCCTACAGCACGCCGTCCACGTCGTCCGCGGTCGCGACCTCACCCTCCGAGAGCAACGCCAGGCTCTGGCAGACGTGCTCGAGCTCGCGCACGTTGCCGGGCCAGGTGTGCGCCTCGAGCCGGGCGAGGGCGTCGGGGCCGAGCGTGACCGCGCGGCCGGCGCCCTCGCCGGCGCGGGCGAGGAAGCGCGCCGCGAGCGGGGCCACGTCCTCCTTGCGCTCGCGGAGCGGCGGGAGCACGAGCGTGATCACGTTGAGCCGGAACAGGAGGTCCTCGCGGAACCAGCGCTCGCGCACGCCCGCCTCGAGGTCCTTGTGCGTGGCGGCGACGAGGCGCGCGTCGATCTTGCGCGGCTTGCTCTCGCCCACGCGCAGGACCTCGCGCTCCTGGATCACGCGCAGGAGCTTGACCTGGACCTGCGCGGGCAGGTCGCCCACCTCGTCGAGGAAGAACGTCCCGCCGGCGGCCGCCTCGAAGTAGCCGGCCTTGTCCTTCACGGCGCCCGTGAACGCGCCCTTGGCGTGCCCGAACAGCTCGCTCTCGACGAGCGACGGCGGGAGCTGCCCCGTCGTCGCGACGAGCGGGCCCTTGCGCCCCGAGAGCCGGTGCAGCGCGCGCGCGATCAGCTCCTTGCCCGTGCCGGTCTCGCCGAGCACGAGCACGGGCAGGGGCGAGGCCGCGACCTTCTTGACCGTCTGGAGCACGCGCGCGAGCGCGGGGCTCCCGCCGAGCACCTCGGGGAACTCGGCCCAGATCCCCTCGTCGACCGGGCCGCGCACGAGGTCGCCCTGCGGGCGCGGGCGGGCGAGCTCGCGCTTGTCGAGGCCGACGCGCACGCGCGCCCGCACGTCGTCGATCTTGAACGGCTTCTGGATGAAGTCGACGGCGCCCAGCTTCATGGCCTCGACCGCGGTCGGCACGTCGCCGTGGGCCGAGATCACGTAGACGAGCGTGTCGGGGGCGGCCCGCTTCGTGTGGCGGAGCACCTCGAGCCCGTCGCGGCCGGGCATGCGCAGGTCGGTGATCACGACGTCGAGCCCGCCGCGGTCGATCCGCGCGACGGCCTGGTCGCCGTCCTCGGCCAGCTCGACCGCGTAGCCGGCGCGCGTGAGCACCTCGCGCAGGCCCAGCCGCATGGCGGCCTCGTCGTCGACCACGAGGACCTTCGCGCCGGACCCGTCGGCCGGCCGGGCGGCGGGGGTGGACTTCGTGCTCACGCGCCCCACGGTATGCGACGGCCCGGGGGAGGTCCACTCGGAGCTCGGGCCGTGCGCGTCGCTCGTGTCGAGGGTGACCGCCCCGGGGGGAGCCGGGAGGCAGAAGACCCCATGGCCGGGCTCCTGGCCGCGGCAAGAAGGCGAGGTCCCTGCACGACCGCGGGAACGGGAACGGGAACGGGAACGGGAACGGGGGGAAGCCGCGAGCCTCGGGGCTCCTGATCCCCTCGACGGGTGCGCGCGAGGTTCGTTCCGTACTCGGCCCGGGCTGGGCTCGTGCGCCTGGCTCAGGGACCTGCCAGCGCCGCGAGCGCGCGCTCGAGGTCGGCCAGGTCGTCGAGCAGCGCGTCGGGGCGACAGGCGGCGAGGTCCGCGCGCGAGGCGGCGCCGGTCGCGACCGCCACGGCGCGGGCGCCGTGGGCGCGGGCGACGGCGACGTCGGCCGGCGTGTCGCCGATCACGACGGCGTCGGGCCCCGCGAACGGCCGGCCGGCCCGCGCGGCGGCGCGCGCGCACGCGACGGGCAGGAGCCCCGGGCGGTCGTCGGCGTCGTCGCCCCAGGCCCCGACGTCGAACCGGCCGGCGAGCCCGCAGGCGGCGAGCTTGAGCCGCGCGCCGGGCGCGACGTTGCCGGTGAGGAGCGCGGGGAGGACGTCGTCGCGCGGGGCGAGCGCGTCGAGGAGCGCCGTGACGCCGGGGAGCGCGCGGCAGCCGGCGGCCGCGCGCGCCAGCTCGTCCGCGAGCGCCGCCGCGTAGGCCGCGAGGAGGTCCGGCTCGGCCGCCCGCGCGGCCCCGGCGTCGAGTCCGCGCCCCGCGAAGGCGGCGCGCACGAGCAGGCGGTCGGTCATGCCGCCGAACGCGACGTGGTCGAGGGCGCCCGCCCAGCCGAGCACGTCGCGGAACGCGCGCTCGAGCGCGCGGCGTCCCGCCCCGCCGGTCGTGACGAGGGTCCCGTCGATGTCGAACAGGTAGAGGCGCACGGCGGCGCTCCGAGGGGTGCTCCGACGCGCGAGATCTTGCCCGCGGCGCGCGCGCGCGCCGAGGGCCGGCGCGTCCGACCGTCGACGGCGCCCGCGAGCCCCGACGCGACGCGTCACCGCGGGCGCGTGCGCGGGCCGTGCCGCTGGTTGACAGCCCCCGGGCACCGCCCTAGATTCCTCGCGCCGCGGCCAGGGCGCGCGCCTCGGGGGCGCCGCCGCGACGCAGAAGGTCCACCCCGAGACGGAGCGGCGCATGGGCGTGTTCGAGGCGATGGGGGCCGAGGGCGAGCACGAGCAGGTCGTGTTCTGCGAGGACAAGCGCGCCGGGCTGCGCGCGATCATCGCGATCCACGACACGACGCTCGGGCCGGCGCTCGGCGGCACGCGCATGTGGCCCTACAAGACCGAGGAGGACGCCCTGCGCGACGTGCTGCGCCTCTCGCGCGGCATGACCTACAAGGCGTCGGCGGCCGGGCTCAACCTGGGCGGCGGCAAGGCCGTGATCCTGGGCGACCCGCGCACGGACAAGTCCGAGGCGCTGTTCCGCGTGTTCGGGCGGTTCGTCGAGTCGCTCAACGGCCGGTACATCACGGCCGAGGACGTCGGCACGAGCGTCCACGACATGGAGTACATCTTCATGGAGACGAAGTACGTGACGGGCGTGGCCCCGGCGCACGGCGGGTCGGGCGACCCGTCGCCGGTGACCGCGCTCGGCGTGTTCGTCGGCATGAAGGCCGGCCTGCGCGCGGCGTTCGGGACGGACTCGTTCCAGGGCAAGCGCGTGGCGCTCCAGGGCCTGGGCAACGTCGGCCGCAACCTGCTCGGCGACCTCGTGAAGGCGGGCGCCAAGGTGATCGTGACCGACGTCGACGAGGAGCGCTGCGAGCGGGCCCGCCGCGAGCACGGCGTGGACGTCGTCGGCGTCGACGCGATCTACGACGTGCCCTGCGACGTGTTCTCGCCGAACGCGCTCGGCGCCGTGATCAACGACAACACGATCCCGCGGCTCAAGTGCAAGGTCGTGTGCGGCGGCGCCAACAACCAGCTCGCGGAGGAGCGGCACGCGGTCGCGCTGCGCGAGCGCGGGATCCTCTACTGCCCCGACTACGTGGTCAACGCGGGCGGCCTGATCAACGTCTACGTCGAGATGGAGGGCTACGTGCGCGAGCGCGCGCTCCGCATGGCCGAGGGGATCGGCGCCAACCTCGAGCGCGTGATCAAGATCGCGAGCGAGCAGGGGATCACGACGGCCGCGGCCGCCGACCGGTTCGCCGAGGAGCGGATCCAGAAGATCGGCGACGTGAAGAAGGGCTTCTTCGGCGGGATCTGAAATGCGAGCGGGGGGGGGGGGGGCGCGCCGCCGCCGACTGGAGCACTGGGGTGTGGGGGGG
>JANJTH010000231.1 GCA_024711205.1 Planctomycetota bacterium
GCGCGCGCGCCGCCTGGAGCGCCCCCGGGCGCGTCGCCCTGCGCGCCGCGCGGGCGCGGTGAGGAGGCCCGCCGTGACGACGCTCCAGACCACGCCCGAGACCACGCCCGAGACCACGCTCCCGATCTGGGCGGCGGGTGAGCCCCCGCTCGATCGCGAGGCCCTCTCCGCGGTGCGCGCCGGCGCGAACGGCGGCGCCGCCCTGCTCCGGGCCGCGCTCGCGCTCGGCCTCGGGCTCCTGTGCGGGCTCGTGGCCGGCTGCGGCGACCCGCGCGGGAAGGACCGGACGGGGGCCAGCGCGAACGCCGGCGCCGGCGCGACGGCCGCGGGCGCGAGCAACCGGCCCGCGACCGGGGTCGGCGCGCCGACCCCCGGCGCCTCGGGCGCGCTCGCGCCCGCCGGGTCGACGGCCGCGGTCGGCACCGGGTCGACGGCCCCGGTCGGCACCGCGGCCACGGCCCCGGTCGGCACCGCGGCCGGGTCGGCTGGAGGCCCGCCCGCGACCCCCGGCGGCGTGAGCGCGCCGCCCGGGCGGGCGCTGCCGGCGCCCACGCGCCCGATCACGGTCGGCCCGGGCCCGGTCGTGGGCCAGACGACGCGCGGGCAGGTGTTCGAGCACCTGCGCGACTGGGCGGCGGCCGACCTGCGCGCGCTCGACCCGATCGACGCCGCGCTCTCGGGCGACGGCCTGCGCGACAGCCGCGAGCTCGTCGCGTTCTACAGCCGGCGCGAGGCGGGCCGGCTGGCCCTGCGCGTCGACCTGCTCGACCTGCGCTACGGCGCCGAGCTCGGCGGGCTCGACCTCGTGGTCCTGCTCGGCTGGCCCGGCGCGGCCGGGACGACGCCCCCGCTCCGGCTGCGCGAGCGCACGCGCCACCCGTTCGGCGCGGCCGTCGTCGTCGAGGACGCGGCGACCGCGGCCGTGCTCGACCACGCGCTCGCGCCGGTCGCCGCGCTCGGCGTGACCACGGCCGCCGGGCGCCCGGCGCTCGAGGTCTCGTTCCGCTCCGACCTCGACGCGGTCGAGCTCGCGCTCGACGAGGCCGTCCTGCGCGGGCTGGGCTGGACCGGCCAGCCGCTCACCTTCCAGGTCCTGAGCGTCCAGGACGGCGCCGGTCGCGTGGCCGACGCCGTGCTCGAGCGCGACCTCGCCGATCGCGCGCTCGACGAGGTCGTCCACGAGGGCTGGGTCGCCGACCGCCGCGGCGTCCTCGCGCCGGTCGTCGTGGGCAACCGCGCGGCGCTTCCCGCGAGCGCGCTGACAGACCTCGTCGGCTCGCGCCGGACGACCACGTCCGAGGGCCTGCCCACGGGGCTCCACCGCGCGCTCGAGAGCCACCAGGCCCACGGCCTGCCCGTGACCGTGCACCTCACGGGCGCGCTCGCCGCCGCGATCGGCTGGGCGCGGTCGGCCGACCCGCTCTCGGACGGGCCGGCGCTGCTCCGCCGCCTGGCCGCCTTCTGGGACGGGGACCCGGCCAACGGCGAGGGCGCCTACCTGCCCGGGCTCTACGCCGACCACGTCATGCCCTACCTCCTGGGCGCGGCGAACCGCGCCGCCTACGCGCGCGGCATGGACGCCGCGCGCGCGCTCCTCGGCGTCCCGGCGCCCGGGCCCGTGTTCTGGGCGCCGGAGCGGGTCGTCTCGGGCGACGTCCTCGACGAGGTGCTCGCGCTCGGCTTCACGCACACGGTCGTCGACGCGACCCACCTCGCCCGCTGGGCCGGGCTCCCCCACGACGCCGCGGACGGCAAGCTCCACCGCCTCCGCGGGGTGTCCTGCTTCGTGATCGACCCGCGCGCGGGCCTGTTCGCGCACACGGACGGCGGCCCGAGCCTGGCCTTGCGGACGCTCCTCCTCGAGCGCGCGCTCAACCCCGACGGCCAGCGGGTCGTGGTCGCCGCGGCCGACTGGGAGGAGTTCGCCGGGCACAAGGGCAACCCGGACGTCCCCGACGCGTGGGACCGCACGCTCGCCTGGCTCTCGCAGCGGCCGTGGATCGAGGTCGCGACGCTCGCCGACCTGGCCGGGCGCGGCTGGACCGCGGTCGACCACGGCAGCCCGGCCAGCCTGCCCGTCGAGGCGCACGAGTGGCTCCGCCACGCGAACGAGGAGAGCTACGACCACTGGTACCACGGGCACCCGCTCGAGGAGTCGTTCGCGGCCATGCGCCCGAACGTGCGCCCCGGCGTCCCCTTCCCGCGCGTGCTCGGCGAGGTCGGGCGCGCGGGCACGCTCCTCGGCGACGCCTGGGCCGCGATCGAGGCCGCGCCCGCGGGGCCGCTCCGCGCGCTCGCCGAGCGCTCGTTCTTCCACGCGCTCTACCGGACGGCCTGGCACCAGGAGGACATGCACGACCTGACCCGCCTCGCGAGCGGCGCCTACCTCGCGCCCGACGCGACCTGGGACCCGCTCTCGGGCTTCGTCGTCGCGCTGTCCTCGCGGATCGGCGAGACGGCCGTGATCGCGCGCGCCGCGCGCTGGGCCACCAACCCGCCGGCCGCGCCCGGCGTCGCCGCCGAGGACGTCGACCTCGACGGCGAGGACGAGTGGCTGCTCTGGGACGAGCGCGCGCTCCTCGTGGTCGAGCGGACGGGCGGACGGGTCGTGGCCGGGTTCGGGCGCGACCCCTCGACGGGCCGCGCCGCGCAGGTGTTCGGCGCGCCGATCGCCTACCCCGAGGCGGGCCGCGACGCGGGCGTCGAGGGGACCGCGACGGACGCCCCGCGGACCTCGGTCCTCAAGGACGTGTGGGCGACCGGGCCCGGGCGCGACTACGTGAACGACCAGGGCGTGGCGGCCGTCGCGACGCACACGGCCGGGCCCGGCGTCGTCGTCACGTCGTCGGACGGCGCCGTGCGCAAGACGATCTGGCGGGCCGGGCCCGGCCGGTTCGAGGTCCGCTACGACCTCGACCCGGCGCTCGGCACGATGTGGGTCCGGCTCGGGCTCGCGCCCGACGTGGGCGCGCTCCACGACCACGGGCAGGCGATCCTGCGCGAGCGCGAGCAGGGCGGCGTCTACACGCTCGAGGCCGTCACGCCCGCCACCGGGGGCGGCTCGGGCGGGGCCCCGGCCACGACGACGCGGGTCTCGGTCGGCTGGGGCGACGCGGGCCACGGCGCGCGGCGCAACGCGCAGGCGAGCGACGGGACGACGGCCAGCCCGCGGAACACGGCGTTCCAGCACATGATCGAGCTCTCGGGCGACGCGCCCGGGTTCGGGCTGTCGCTCGAGGTCGAGCTCCGGTAGCGGCGCGCGGCGCCTGCGGGCGCTGCTGCCCCGCGGCCGGCCCTCCTCAGCGCGCGCCGGCGCGGTCGACGATCCCCTGGAGCTCTGCGCGGCGAAGGTCGGTGGGCGCGAGGTGCGGGATCGTGAGCGCGCGCGCGGCGAGGGCGCCGGCGCGCGCCCGCGCCCCGAGCGCGTCGTAGGCGATCGCGCCGAAGTAGGCCGCGTCGAAGAAGCCGGGGTCGTCCTCGAGCGCCGCCTCGCAGACCGCCGCGGCGCGGTCCGGCTCCTCGAGCCGGAGATGGACCTGCGCGAGGTTCGTGCGCGCCTGGCAGCGCCAGTACGGGGCGCGCGCGAGGTCGACCGCGGCCTGACTCGCGGCGGCGGCCTCGCGGAAGAGGGCCCGGTCGTCCGCCTGCGCGCCGAGCTCGAGCGCGACGCGCCCGAGGACCTGCGCGAGGGGGGCCGCGTCGGGGCGAGCCCGCGCGGCCGTCCGCGCGTGCGCGAGCGCCTCGGCGTGGCGTCCGGACCGCAGCAGCGCGTAGGTGCGCAGGTTCAGCGCGTCGAGGTCACCCGGGTCGCGCGCGAGCGCCCGCGCGCACGCGTCGAGGGCCAAGGCGTGCTCCCTGCGCAGGAACGCGGCGTTCCCGTCGACGTAGCCGAGCGCGGGGTGGGCAGGGTCGACGGCGCGCAGGGCCTCGACCGCGCCGGCCGCGTCGCCGCCGAGCCCCGTCAGCGCGCGGACGAGCGCGCCCAACGCGTCGGGAGTGCGCGCGAGCGCGAGCGCGCGCGCGGCGGCCGCGAGGGACGCCTCGCGCCAACCCCGCTCGTGGGCGACGCGCGCCGCACGGCACCAGACCGCGGCGGGGGCCGCCGCCGCGGGGGCGGGCGGAGCAAGGCCGCGGACCTCGCGGACGAGGCGCGACGCGCGCGCGAGGTCGGGGGCGACGCACCCCTCCGCGGCGAGGGCCGCGAGCCCCGCCGCCTCGTCGCGGGCGGCCTCCAGCCGCCGAAGGGCGCGCTCCTCCGCCGCGGCCTCCGGCGCGGAGGGCCGCGGCGGCGAGAGGCGAAGCCCGCCGGGCGGGATGCGGATCGGCACCAGGGGCCGGCCCCCGGGCTTGGCCGGCGCGGCGGCCGCGAGGGACGCCTCGCGCCAACCCCGCTCGTGGGCGACGCGCGCCGC
>JANJTH010000237.1 GCA_024711205.1 Planctomycetota bacterium
CGTGTGCTCTTCCGATCCAGCGCGCGCGCGCGGTCGGCCTCGTCGAGCAGCGCGTCGAGCGGGGGGATCGCCTGGTCGCGCTCGATCAGGATCGAGGCGGGCCCGGTCCGCTCGAGCACGTAGGCGCACAGGTCCCACACCTCGTCGCGCACCGGCGCGCCGTGCGTGTCGACGACGACGCCCGGGCGCTCCTCGTGGCCGGCCAGGTGGAGGTAGCCCACGCGCTCGAGCGGGAGCGCGTCCACGAAGGCCCGCGCGTCGCCGCCGTGGTTCGCCACGTTCACGAACACGTTGTTCACGTCGAGCAGGAGCCCGCAGTCCGCGCGCTCGAGGACGCGGCGGAGGAACGTCGCCTCGTCCAGGGTCGAGCCCGGCATGCGCGCGTAGTAGCTCGGGTTCTCGAGCAGGAACGGGCGGCCGACGCGCGCGCGGGCCTCGTCGATCCGGCGCGCGACGTGCTCGACGGCCTCGTCGCAGAACGGCAGCGGGAGGAGGTCGTGCGTGTAGACGCCGTCGACGCGGCTCCAGCAGAGGTGGTCCGAGAAGCACGGCGCGTCGAGCCGGTCGCAGAGCGCCCGCAGGCCGTCGAGGTACCCGGGGTCGAGCGGGTCGAGGCCTCCGACGTCGAGCGAGACGCCGTGCGGGACGACCGGCCAGCGGGCCGCGCACGCATCGAGCGCGGCCCGCGTCTCGCCGCCCCACCCGAGGAAGTTCTCGGGCGTGACCTCGAGCCAGTCCAGCCGCCGCGTCGTGGCGGGCAGGTCCGCCCAGTGCTCACGGCGGAGCCCCACCCCGGCGCCGAGCCGGCGGAGCGTGGAGAGGGCCTCGTCGAGGGCCGGCACGGCCACCTCCTCCGGCGGGCGGGCGGCGGGCCGCCCTGGGGTCCCGGGCGAGTCTATCGTCGGACCGGCGGCGCGAGCCCGACGCGCGGGCGCCAAAACGGCGCGAGGGCCAGGCGGCGCGCACGCCACCCGGCCCCCGGCTCGGTCCCGACGGGACGGACGCGGCGCTACTTGCCGCAGCCCTTCTGGTCGCCCTTGGCGCCGCCCTCGGCCGGCTTGCCGTCGGCGCCGCACGAGGACCCCTCGCCCTTGGCGCCGGCCTCGGTGCCGGCCGCGGGGGCCTCTTCCTTGCTCTTGCAGCCCCCGAGGGCGAGCGCCCCGATCGAGAGCACGCCGACGAGCTGGGTGAACTTCGAAGCCTTCATGTCACGGTCCTTTCACATGGTTCGGGGACCGGCCCCGCGCACTCGCGCGGCCTGCCACCACCGCTCCCCGCGGGTCGAGCCTGGCAGGGGCGGCATGCCCGCGCCAGCGTCCGGCGCCTTCCCCACGAAGGCGACGGAGACCTCGACCCCAGCGCATCATGCTCCGCGCACCGGACGGCGCAAGCGAGCCAGGGGCGCGCGTGAACTTTGCCTCGCGGGTCGACGGGGGGTGACGCCGGCGTTTGCACGCCTGCGTCCCACGGGGCGCAACGGTGGGGGACGGACGGGACAACTTCATTGGCTACAGCCTGTTCTGTGTGGTGCGCCGTCTGCTTCAGAAAGCGCGGAGGCGAACATGCGGAAGCAGCAAGACGGGCTGGGGGACATCGTGATCGGGGCGACGGAGCTCGCGCTGGAGCTCATGCCGGAGCGACCGACCCGGCGGCGGGCGGCGGCGCCCCGCCAGGTGGCGGCGCGCCCGGCGGGCGCGGTGCCGTGCAGGCGGCCGGTGAGCGGGCTGCGGCACGGCGCCGTCGCGCTCGGCTGCGCGGGGCTCGGGGCGATCGGCCTGCCGTACGTCGTCCTGCTCCCGTACTGGGCGCCGATGGCGGTCGCGACGTGCGTGACGTGGCTCATCGCGTCGTCCCTCGCGGGGTGGCACGGGGTGGCGCTCGCGCATCGTGGCCGCGCGCTGCTCGGCCTGCTCCTGTGCGCCCTCGCGGCGGCGGACGCCGGGCTCGCGGGCGAGCCGTTCCCGCGCATCCTGCCCTTCGAGGTCCTGGGGAGCCTGCTCCACCTCGGGGTCGCGTGGCACGTGGACAACCACCTGGCCGGCTGAGCCCCCGGCGTCACGGGCCTCCGCGCTCCAGGGTCCCCCGGAGCCGGGCCCCGGGCGCGCCGTCGTCGAGGTCCACCTCCTCGCCGCGGCCGCGGTCCCGGACCCCGAGCGTCGTGAGGAGCGCCGGGGCATCGGCGAGGAGCGGGCCGTCGAGGTGGCGCGCGACGAGCACGGCGGCGAAGGGCGCCCCCGCCTGCGCGTCGAGCGCGGCGACCAGGTCCTCGACCCGCGCGTCGCGCCCGGCCGCCTGCGCGCGGGCGCGCAGGTCCGCCACGGCGTGCTCGAGCCCGCGCGCTCCGGCCGTCGCCGGGGCGCCCCGGCGCACGGCCAGGTCGAGCGCGAGGCAGGCCACGGTCGCGCCCCAGTAGACGGCGCGGTAGGCGCGCCGGGCGTGGACCTCGCGGGCCAGGCCCCGGAGCGTGTCCCCCGGGCGGGCCTCGGCGCGCCCCGCGCGGACCCCCCACGCGAGCTCGCCCCAGGCCTCGGCGGGCGTCCAGCGGCCGGAGCGCGCCCGCGCGAGGAGCGAGAGGTAGGTCGCCAGGCCCTCGGCCAGCCAGACGCGGCCCTCGTCCTCGAAGGGCGGGTGCGCGAGGTGGCACAGCTCGTGGACGGCGACCCAGTCGCGCCGGCGCGCCTCGGCGTCCGCCTCCCCGCCCAGGTACAGCGCGAGGCTCGGCGGGTCGCTCCAGAGGACCTGCCCGAAGGGGCTCGCCTCGCGCGACCCCGGCAGGGTCGCGGCCACGACGAGCGCCTCCCGGACGGGGAACCCGGCCCCCGGCGGGCGGACGGACAGCACCTCGCGGGCGGCCTGCGCGAGCCAGGCCTCGATCGCGGCGTCGCCCTCGGCGTGGGGCGCGCCGGCGCGCGCGAGCCGCAGCCGCGCGCCGCCGACCTCGACCTCGCGCGCCCGGGCGCCGAACACGTGGAACCCCGGGTCGATCACGGCGCGCGCGGGCAGGTCGTGGAGGGCGTCGTCCGGCCAGGGGAGCGCGCGCGGCGCGCCCTCGACCGCGAGCGCCACGCGGGTCCCGAGCGGGACCGCCTCGGGCCGGAGGAGGTAGGCCGCGCCGCCCACGACCCACGCCTCGTCCGCCCCGTGGCCGCGCACGAGGTCGCCGCGCCCGGCCGCCCGCGCGAGCGGGTAGCGCCAGGCGAGGCGGCGCGCGCCGGGCGGGACCCGCAGGCGGCCGTCCGCGTCGGGCGTGCGGGCGTGGAGGCGGCCCGCCGCGTCGGTGACCGCGATGCCCAGCTCGAGCCAGGCGGCTGGGGGGCGCGCGAACAGCCACGCCGGCGGGGCGTCGCCGAGCACGTCGAGGGTCACCTCGAGGGTCGCCCCCGGGGCGTCGGGGGGGCCGTCGGGGAGCCAGCGCACCGCGTAGACGAGCCGGAGGGGCGGCGTCCGGGGTGGCCCCGCTCCCAGCGACGCGGCGCAGCCCAGGCCCAGCACCCCCGCGGCCGCGACGCAGCCGAGGCGGACCCAGGGCGGGGGGCGCCGCGCCCCACCGCGCGAGCGTCCACCGGGCGCGCCCGGTCCGGGAGGGGCGCCCGCGCCGGTCGGGGCCCCGGGACCTCGCGCGGGCCCGGGGCTCATCGCGGGGCCGGCGAGGCGAGCGCCGAGAGGTCCCCGCCGCGCTCGAGCGCGCGCGCGAGGGCGTCGAAGCAGGCCGTGTGGTCCGCGCGCCGCGCGTGCTGCCGCAGGCGCGCCAGGCGCGCGGCGGCCTCCTGCGGCCCGTGGTGCGCCGCGCCGGCCTGGACCCACGCCACGGGGAACCAGGGCCACGCGGCCTCGAGCGCCACGTCGAGCTCGGCGAACCTCCCGTCGATGCGCGAGATCGCCCCGGCCTCGCCGAGGGCGCGCGCGAGGTGCTCGTCCGCCTCCGCCGGGGCGGCGCGCTCGAGCGCGGCCGCGCCGCGGGCGACGAAGTGACGGATCGCGGCCCAGCGGAAGTCGGGCTGGACGTCGGCCGCGACCTGGCCGAACCCGGCGGCCCTCCGGTCCGCGTCCGCGGCCGCGATCGGGTCCCCGCGCAGCCGGTGCGCGTGGTTGACGAGCGCGAGGGCGTCGAGCCGCAGCGAGGTCTCCGCGTTCGTCCGCGTGAGGGCGTCCTCGTGCGCGACGAGCGCCGCGACCGCGGCCCCGGCGGCCTCGTCGTCGCCCACGAGGAGGAGGAGCTCGACCGCGGGGAGGACGAGCGTGTGGCGGTCCGCGGGGCCGAACTCCGTCCAGGCCGGGAGCGCCCGGCGCACGGCGGCGGCGGCGCGCGCGCGCACCGCCTCCGGCAGGCCGGGGTCGTCGCCGCGATGCCGCGCCGCGAGCGCGGCCCGATGAAACTGCCGGAGGACCCGCGCCACCAGCCCCGCCTCGATCGAGGCCAGGACCTCGGCCTGCCCGGGCGTCCTCTTCGCCCGGACGGCCGCGAGCTCGTCGTGCGTGTCCGGGCCCTGCCCGAGGGCCACCTCGAACCGCCCGGGCTCGAGCAGCGCGGGGTCGCCCCAGTCCTCCTGGGCCCACATGCTCGCGAGCGCGAGCAGGCGGCTTCGCGGGGCGGCCTCGTGCCAGCAGGGCGCGAGCCGCCCGAGGGGCGCGGCCGGCCGCGAGATGCCCAGCCGGGCCTGCGCGAGGCCGAGGAGCGGGAGGTCGTCCCGCTCGACGACCTGGGCGTCGAGGGTCACGAGCCGCGAGAGGCCCGGGCCATCCGGGAGCCCGAGGACGTGGGTGCGCGCGGTCTCGAGGCGGAGGAGGCGCGCGGTGGCGCGCCGCGCGGCCTCGGGCGCCCCCGCGCGATCCCGCTCGGCCAGCGAGGCCGTGGCCAGGTCGTCGAGCGCGGCGGCGAGCGGCGCGAGCGCCGCCGTGAGCTGGCCAGGCCGTCGCGCGGGGCCGAACG
>JANJTH010000239.1 GCA_024711205.1 Planctomycetota bacterium
GGGGGGATAGAAACCGCCAGCAGCGGGTTTCCATCTCTCGGCTGGCTTGCTTTTTCTCCGCTTTGCTTGTACCCCCCGGGGGCGGCTCGGGCGGGGTCGGGGCGGGCGGCGCCGGCTCGGGCGCGGGCGGCGCCGCGGCGAGCGCGCCCCAGGTCTTGGGGCCGACGACGCCGTCGGCCTCGAGCCCCTGCGCCTGCTGGAACGCGACGACCGCGGCCTTCGTCCTGGGGCCGAAGTCCCCGTCGACCGCGATCGTCGCCCCGTGGAGCACGAGCCGCTCCTGGAGCGACCGCACGTCGGCGCCCTTCGAGCCCTGCCGGAGCACCGCCCCGGGCGGCGTGAAGGCCGGCGTCGGCGCGGGCGGCGGGGCCGGCGGCGGGGGCGGCGGCGCGGCGGCCGCCGAGCGCATGTGGAGGAGCGCGCCCGCGAGCGCGTCGAGCGCGCCCACGTCGCCCGGCGCTCCGCCCGCGCCTGGCTCGGGCAGGAGCGCGCTGCCGCCGGGCGCGAAGGCCGCGCTCGCCGGCAGCTCGAGGAGCACGGCCGGGCGGGCGCCCAGCAGGCGCATGGTCGTCGTCTTGTCGACGGCGACGCCCACCGTCTGCCGGCGCGCGGTCTCGAACCGGAACACCGAGACGACGGGCTTGCCGGCCTCGGGCTCGCTCATGGCGCCTCCCCGACGCACGAGCCTGGCACGCCGGCCGGGCCGCCGCAATCGGGCGGCACCCGCACACCCCGCTCGAGGCCCGTGAGGGGCCGTCGGGTCGGCTCACGCGCACCCGCGGGGGGTCTCCGCCGAGGCCCCCCTGCGAGGGGCTTCAGTCGAGCACGGTCAGCTCGTCGCGGTCGACCTTCTCCTCGACCCCGTGGAAGCGGACCTTCGCCTTGGGGAAGCCTTCGCGTACGAACAGGACCTCGCCCACGCCGAACGCCGCGTGGCGGACCTGCGCGCCGACGCGCAGCTCGCCCGGCTTGCCGGGCGCGACCCGGAGCGTCGTCGCGCCGGCCGCGCGCGGGGCCCGCGGCTCGCGCGGCCCGCGCGCCTTGGCGGGCTTCTTCTTCTCGTCCTCGAGCACGATCGGGGCCCGCGGCCGCGTCGAGCGCACGACGCGCTCGCTCCCCTTGGCCTCCTTCTTCGGCAGGAGGTCCGTGAGCGGGGCGACGGCCGCCGGCGCCGCGGGCGGCGCGGCCGTCGGCTCGACGAGGACGACGAGGTCGGGCGGCGCGTCGGGCAGCGGCTCGTTCTCCTCGTCCCAGAACCGCTCGTCGGGCCGCCAGTCGAGCACGTGGACGCGCACGGCGTAGCTCCCCGCGGGGAGCGGCATCACCTCGCCGCCGTCCGGGATCCGCGACAGGCGGTAGCCGAACCCGTCGCCCGGGATCCGCTCCGCCGGGCCGACGAAGACCTCGCCCGACTCGATCCGGAGCGGGGCCGCCGCGCTCGCCCCGCGATCGAACGCGGCCTCGACCTCGGTGAGCCCCGTCGCGAGGCGCACGCGGTAGCGGCCCTCGCGCCCGCCGAGCGGCCAGAGCGCCAGCTTGCCCTCGAGCCGCTCGGGCGTCGCGAGCGGCGCGGCCGACCACCACCGGCCGGGCTCCTTCGACTTGTCGCGCAGGAGCACGGGGTCGAACGCGGCGAGCATGGCCCCGTTCGTGACGATCTCGAACACGGGTGGGCCCTCGGTCGCGGTCATCACGCGCCACCCAGCGCGAGCGTCACGTCCGCGGCCGCGCCCTCGCCGCCCGGGCGCCCGTCGGCCCCGAGCGAGCGGAGCGCCGGCGCGCCGTCCAGGTCGACGACCTCGAACGCGCCGCCCCACGGGTCGCGGGGCGGGTGCGGCGGGGGCAGGAACGGCTCCGTCCGCCCGGCGGCGCCGGGCGGCACGTTCCACAGCTCATCGAGCTTCGCGGGCCAGCGCGCGTAGACCTCGCGGAACTTGCCGCACGCGCCGGCGAGCGCGGCGAGGTCGGCCTCGACGCGCTCGCGCACGACGCGCTGCCCGGCCTCGCTCTCGAGGTCGATCCGGTTGCCCTGCTCGTCGAGGAGCGGCACGGGCATGGGCACGGGCGTGTCGAAGTAGCGCACGTGGATCCAGCCGTCCTCGAACTGCGCGAGGATCGGCACGGCGAGCCGCTCGACCCCGGGCGGGAGCGCCTCGCGCGGGAACACGAGCTGGAGCACGACCGGGCCGTCGGCGCCGTCGCGCTCGCGCGACTGCGCGAAGCACAGCGGCTCGACGCCCGGCGGGAGCGTGCCGCGCAGGCGGAAGGCCCCCGCGCCGCTCGGGTCGAGCGGGTAGACGAGCCCGGCCAGCGCGGTGACCGGGACCGACCCGGGCTTGCCCACCGCGCGGATCTCCACGCACACGGCGAGCTCGTTGCCGATCGGGACGGGCGAGATCACGAACCGGTGCGGCCGCTCGCGGTCGGCCGTGTCGGGGTAGGCGTCGAGCCCCTGCACCTGCTCCGGGTCGGGCCGCGCGAAGCGCGTCTCCGCGCCCGTCACCGGCTCGAAGGCGGGGTAGCCGAGCTCGCGGATCGTGTAGGTCTGGGCGCAGCCGGCGAGCTGGAGCAGCCCGGCGAGCGCGAGGAGGCGGGCGGGGAGCCCGACGCGCGCGCGTCGGGTCGGGGCGGGGTGGGTCATGGGGTCGCCGTGCTCGGGGCGGCGAGGAGCTCGGCCGGGATCGGCCGGCGCCCCGCGAAGCCCGCGTCGGGGTCGTGGTAGTAGCGGAGCTCGGGCTCGTCGTCGCGCCAGCACAGGTGCACGAGCCGGCCGTCGATCAGGCCGGGGAAGTCGACGAGCCCGAACGCGAAGTCGGGCGAGCGGAACGAGCAGCCGACCGCCTCGAGCTCGGCGAACAGCGCGTGGAGCTCGTCGGAGAGGGCCGCGGCGCGGTCCTCGTCCCCGGGCGTGGGGCCGCCCGGGCGGCGCGCGAGCGCGCGGAGGGCGCGGCCGCGCTCGAGCACGTCGGCGACGATCCGGCGCACGAGCGGGAGCGCGCGCGAGGCCTCGAGGGGGGTGAAGATCCGCGCCACGCGGGGGAGGCTACCCGGGGGCCCCGGCCGGGGCAACGCGCGCGGGCGTCCGCGGCGGGCGCGCGGGCCGGGCCGCGCGTGCTAGCGTCCCCGCGTGACCGCCGCCGCTCGCCGCTCCCCGCCTCGCGCCGTTCCGCGCGCGCTCGCGCTCGTCGCCCTCGCCGCGGGGCTCGCCGGCTGCGCGGGCCCCTCCTACGCGGGCGGCCCCACGGGCGACGACCCGCACGGCGTGGTGATCCCGGGCCGCGACGTGACCCTCTGGGAGGTCGACGGCCGCGATGTGCCCTCGCGGAGCGGCCGCGCCCGCGTCGCGCCGGGGCGGCGCCGGCTCAAGGTCCGGCTCGAGTTCCCGCTCGCGAGCGACGCCTGGCAGCCCTTCGAGTACCGCGAGGTCGAGCTGCTCGTCGTCGAGGGGCACCAGTACCTCCTCGAGCGCACGGGCGAGGAGGGGCCGTTCGGCCCGTACGAGCTGGGGATCCGCGAGCGCGGCCCTCGCTGACCGGCCGCGCCCCCGGGGGCCCCGGGGGTCGTGGCCCGCCCCGCGGCGGTCCGCTATGGTGCGGGCGTGGGTGCGATCAAGCTCCAGTGCGTCTGCGGGCACACGCTCGACCTGCCGGCGAGCCTGGCGGGCAAGCAGATCCGCTGCAAGCGCTGCAACAAGGTGCTCAAGGTCCCCGCGGCCCAGGGCCAGCCGGCCCCGGTCGACCTCACGGCCTCGGGGCGGGCGCGGATCGCCCAGGAGCTGACCGTCCAGGGCTCGCGCCCCTGCCCCGGGTGCGGGCAGCTCTACCCGCCCTCCGTCGTGATCTGCGTGGGCTGCGGGCTCAACGTCGACTCGGGCGCCATGCTCTACGCGAGCCTCGACGACGCGAGCGGCGACGCGATCCAGCCCGAGGACCGACGCTCGGCCGCCCCGGTCGGGCTGTGGGGGCGTATCCTGCGGGCGCTCGGGCTCGGGTCCTGACGGCGGTCGGGCGGGCAGCGGAGCGAAGGCCGGGCGAGGGCTGCATGGTCGACGACCTCGAGCGCATGAACATGGCCCTCGCCAAGATCGAGGGCGGGAAGATCAAGGCGATCGCCGACGGCGACCGGGTCTACCTGATGATCCAGGACGCGCCCGAGGAGCTGCGGCGCCTCGCCGACGCGCTCGAGAAGCTGAACGTCAACGAGATCAAGGCGCTCGTCGCGTACGCCAACCCGGCGCGCCGCGAGAGCCAGCGCGCGCGGGTGATCGACGCCGAGGCGGCGCCGGTCCCTCCCCGCGAGGGCTGACGGTCGCCGCCGAGCGGCCCGGCGCGGGCGTCGCCCGCGCGTGACGCGGCGGTCGAGGTTGTGGCGCGCGGGCCCTGGCACCGCGCGTGCGTCGAGGACAGGGAGAGGTGCCCCGTGGAGTGGCGAGCGCGCACGGTCATGACGAGCCCGGTGATCTCCGTGCCGCGCGAGGCGTCGGTCGAGGAGGCGGCGCGGATCCTGACCGAGGCGGGGATCAGCGGGGCCCCGGTCGTCGACGCGCGCGGGGCGCTCGTGGGCGTCGTGTCGCGGTTCGACCTCGACGCCTGGCTCGCCGGCGTCCACGGCCGGCTGGCCCGCCACGGCGCCTACTACGCGGCGAGCGCCCTGCGCTGGGCGCGGGGCGACCGCGACCGCGACGACGAGGACGAGCCGGACCTCGAGGCGGCGGTCGACGACGTCATGACGCCCGAGCTGATCTGCGTCGACGGCGAGGCGCCCCTCTCCGACGTCGTGGAGCTCATGTCGACCCGGCGGATCCATCGCGTCCTCGTGACCGACGGCGGCAAGGCGACGGACCCGCTCCTCGGGGTCGTGACGACGCTCGACGTGATCGACGCGCTGGCCGGGCGCAAGCGCGGGGACGCGGGCGCCATCTGAGCGACGCGCCCGTGCCGGAGGCGCCGGGCGAGGGCGCCTGGGCCCCGCGGCTCCGCGCGGACGTCGAGGTCGTCCGGGCGGGCGGGCGCGTCACGGCGCTCGTCGACCCGACCGTGCCGCGGCGGGTCGCCGTGGGCCGCCTCTCGGCGGCGCTCGTCGCGCGCCTCGACGGGCGCGCGACGGTCGCCGAGGTGCTCGCGGGCGCGGCGGCCGACCTCGCCGCGGCGGG
>JANJTH010000252.1 GCA_024711205.1 Planctomycetota bacterium
GCGGCGCGCGCGCGTGCGGCCGCCGGGGCGTCGCGCAGCGCGGCCAGCGCGTCGCGCAGCGCGAGCGGGTCGCCCGCGGGGAAGACGGCGGCGGCGCGCTCGCCGGCCGTCTCGCGGAGGGCCGGGTCGTCCGACACGACGACCGGGGCCCCGCAGGCGAGCGCCTCGAGCACGGGCACCCCCACGCCCTCGCCGCGGCTCGGGAGCGCGAGCGCGAGGCACCCGCGGTAGAGCGCAGGGAGGTCGTCGTCGGCCACGTGGTCGCGGGCCGCGAAGCGATCGGGGCCGAGGCCGAGCCCGGTGGCGCGCGCGCCGAGCGCCGCGTGCGCCGCGCCGAGCGGCCCGGCCACGACGAGGCCGAGGTCCGGCAGGCCGGCCACGGCGACGAGCAGGTCGTCGAGGCCCTTGCGCGGGTCGGGCCGACCCACGAACAGGACCCACGGCCCGGCCGGGAGCCCGAGGGCGGCGCGCCGGCGGGCGTCGTCCGCCGCGAGCCCGCCCGTCCCGTCGACCCCGGCCGGGCCGGCCGGCGCGGGCGCGAGCGGCCGGAAGCGCGCCCGGTCGACGCCGAACGCGACGTGGACCACGCGCGCCGGGTCGAGCCACGGCCAGGTCGCGAGCAGGGCGTCGCGCGTGGCGCGCGTGGGCACGACGACGCGGGCCGCGCGCCGCGCCGACCAGGCGACGACGCGCCGGAGGAGCGCCGCGCGCGCGGGCGTGAACAGCGCCGGGTGCGTCGCGAACAGCACGTCGTGCACGGACAGGACGACCGGGACGCGGGCCCACGGGGCGGGCGCGGCCCAGGCCGCGTGCCACAGCGCGAGCCCGTCGCGGCGCGCGAGCCACGGGACCTCGAGCAACAGCCGCCCGGCGGGCCCCCCCGTCCGCAGCCGCCGCCCGACGAGCCCGGGCGCCTCGCCCGTCGTCTCGCGCGCACGCCCCGACGTGGGCGGGCCGTAGACCCAGACCTCCGGCCCCCCTGCGAGGACCCCGGCCCGGGTCAGGCCACGCGACAACGTCTGGACGTAGGCGCGGTTCCCCTCGGGCCGCGCGAGGTGGTGCGCGTCGAGCCCGACGCGCGCGCCCTGGGCGGGGTCGATCAGTCGCCCTGGCCGTGGCTCGCGTACCAGCCGTCCTGCGCGTCCGTCGCCCCGGCCTCGTCGCCGGTCGAGAACACGCGCCCCAGCTCCGCGCGTCGGGCCGCTCGGCGCTCCTCCCGCTTGTTCGTCGTCGCTCCGTGCATGTCGCCCCCCTCCAGGAACCTTGTCGGCCCGATCCGCCGCGAGGTTGAGCCCCTGCCCCGACGCCAGCCGTGCAACGCGATGGTTCCACGCCACGCGTCGGAGGCGGCTCCGACGCACCTCCGCGAGCCCATCAGCCCCTCCATGCACCGTCTCGGGGTGAAGCGGTTCTGGAACGATTCCGACGTGGTGTGCCCGTTGATCCCATCGCGACCCTGGAAACGCTGGAGTCACCCCATGTAACCCCAGCGGGAACCGCGTGCTCACCCCGCACGCGACCGCCATCGAACTGGCATGACGATCGCTCTGGTCCTGGCATGGACCGCCCCTTCGAGACCCTGGACCTCCTCCCCAAGCCGACCGTCGGCAAGGGCAGCCACGACGGCGTGGGCTCCGCCGCGCCGGACGAGTTCGCCCCGATCCGCGTGGGCGGCCAGATCGACGGCTACCGCGTCACGGGCGCCCTGGCCGAGGGCGGCATGGGCGCGGTGTTCCGGGCGGTCGACCCGGTGGGCGAGCGCGAGGTCGCGCTCAAGGCCCCCCTGCCCGGCGGCCGCGGCGGCAGCTACAGCCACCGCCTGCGCCGGTTCCTCCGCGAGGCGCGCCTGACGGCCCGCATGGACCACGAGGGCGTCGCGCGCGTCCGCGAGCAGGGCCACAGCGACGGCCTGCCCTACTTCACGGTCGACCTGATCGACGGGATCCCCCTGAGCGAGCGGATCTACGACGAGGGCGTCCTCCCGGTCGTCGAGTCGGTGCGGATCGTCGAGCGCATGGCCCGCGCCGCGGCGCACATCCACGCCCAGGGCGTCGTCCACCGCGACCTCAAGCCCGCGAACGTCCTGCTCCAGCGCGACGGCGCGCCCGTGATCATCGACTTCGGCCTCGCCCGCGACGCGACCGGGCTCGACCCGCGAATCACGGCGAGCGGGATCTGGCTGGGGACCCCGGCGTACATCGCGCCCGAGCAGGCGAGCGGCGAGGCGAGCCGCGTCGACGCGCGCGCCGACGTCTACTCGCTCGGCGCGATCCTCTACGAGCTGCTCACGGGCCTCCCGCCCCACGGCGTCGGCCGCACGAAGGCGATCTTCAAGGCGCTGCGCGAGAAGGACCCGCGCCCGGCCTCGGCGCTCCGCCCGGAGGTCCCGCCCAAGCTCGACCGGATCGTGCTCAAGGCCCTCGCCCGCGACCTCGACGCCCGCTACGCCTCGGCGGAGGAGCTCGCGAACGCGCTCGCCGACCTCCTGCTCGAGCTCGAGCAGCGCGAGCTCGAGAGCTCGCTCGCGAGCGACGACCTCCTCGCCGCCTCGGACGAGGCCCGCGTCGTGACCGGCTGGAACGACGACACCCGCGCCGACGTCGTCGTGCCCGCCCAGGACCTCGCGCGCAGCGCGCGCAAGAAGGCCGACCTGGCCGGGTCGGGCCGGGGGCGCAAGCCGTCGTCGGGGCACCACGACGCGCTGGCCCGCAGCGAGCGCAAGAAGGCCGAGCCCGCGGCGGCCGCGCCGGCGCAGGGCGGCCGCCGCTCGGACGGCCGCAACAAGGCGCTCCTCCGCTCGAGCGGCGCCCGGAAGGTCCCCGCCAAGCGCCGCCGCGCGCAGGCCTTCGAGGCGCTCAGCCCGGCGCTCGCCGGCGGCGGCCCGGCCGTGGCCCCCGCGCTCGGGCTCCTGCTCCTGATCTGAGCGCTCAGAGCCCCCGCAGCAGGGGGGAGCCCTCGAACCCGGCCCGGAGTTCGGGCGGCAGGGACGCGCGGATCGGCGCGAGCGCCGCCCGCCCGGCCTCGAGCGCCGCCCGCGCCGCCGGGGCGTCGGCCCCGCCGCGCAGCGCCACGCGCGCGGC
>JANJTH010000273.1 GCA_024711205.1 Planctomycetota bacterium
CCCTGCCCCGGCCCGCCCGGCGCGCTTCGGCGTCGCGACGCCGCGGCTCGGGCCCGTGGAGGCGGGCTCGGGGCCCGGCGGCGACGTCACGCTGCGCCTCGGCCCGGGTCAGGCCGGCGCGGGGCCCGGCGGCGACGCCACGCTGCGCCCGGGCCCGGGCCAGGCCGGGGCGGGCGCGGGCGGGACGCCGCCCCCGGGGGCCGCGCCGGACCCGGCGTCGACGCGCAGCGGGGGGCCGCCGGCGCCCGCGGCGCGCGGGCTGCCGCAGGCGGGCGACGTGCTCGGCGGGCGCTACACGCTCGAGGCCGTGCTCGGCAAGGGCGGCATGGGGGCCGTCTACCGCGCGACCGACCACGCGACCGGGCGCGCCGTCGCGGTCAAGGTCATGCTCGCCGACGCCGACCCGGGCGGCGGCGCGCTCCTGCGGTTCCGCCGCGAGGCCGAGGCCGTGGCGCGCGTCGACCAGCACGCCGGGATCGTGCGCGTGCGCGACCTGGGTCAGCACGCGGGCATGCCGTTCGCCGTCATGGACCTCGTCGAGGGCGAGGACCTGCACGCGCGCGTCAAGCGCGACGGGCCGCTCCCGCTCGACGACGTGCTGCGGCTCGGCGAGGCGGTCGCGCGCGCCGTCGCGCACTGCCACGACCAGGGCGTGCTCCACCGCGACCTGAAGCCCGCGAACGTGCTCGTGCGGGCCGAGGACGGCGCGCCGCTCGTGACCGACTTCGGGCTCGCGCTCGTGGCCGGGGGCGAGGAGGGCGCCGAGGGCGCGCGCGAGCGGCTCACGCGCACGGGCGAGGTCATGGGGACGCCCGCCTACATGCCGCCGGAGCAGGCCGAGGGCGACAAGGCCGCGGTCGACCACCTGGCCGACGTCTACGCGCTCGGCGCGATCGTGTTCGAGCTCGCGACGGGCCGCCCGCCCTTCCAGGGCGACGCCATGCAGATCATGAAGAAGATCTTCCTGGACGAGCCGCCCGCGGTCACCTCCTTGCGGCGCGACGCCCCGCGCGACCTCGACGCGCTCTGCGCGCGCGCGCTCGCCAAGGACAAGGCGCTCCGCTACCCGGGCGCGCGCGCGCTCGCCGACGACCTCGCGCGCCTCCGCCGGGGCGAGCCGATCGAGGCGAGGGCGCCGACCTGGCGCGAGCGGCTCGCCTGGCAGCGCCGGCAGCGCCGCCCGCTCGCGCTCGCGCTCGCGCTCGCGCCGCGGCTGGCCGCGTTGGTGCTGGCGGTCGCGGCCCTCGCGGCCTTCGAGCTCCTCGTCCGGCCCGCGTGGAACGCCGCCGCGCTCTGGCGCCACCTGGCGGCGCTCCCCGCGGCGGTCGCGGCCGGCGACCCGCTCCTCGGGGAGGTGCCGTCGCGCGCGGAGACTCGCCCCGGCGCGCGCGACGAGGAGGACGAGCCTCCGGCGCTGGCCGACGCCGGGGACCAGCGCGGGCACGCGCGCGACCTCGACGCCGCGCTGCGCTGGCTCCGCGACCGCGAGGCCGGCGCGACGACCGTCGCCGACCACGTCGCGAGCGTCGTGCGCCTGGCGGCGCTCGTGGAGGGGGCCTCGCCGACCGCGGGGGAGCGGTGGCTCGAGCGCGTGGCGGGGCTCGTCCGCCCCGACCGTGCCGCGGCGGGCGCCGCCCTCCGACGGCTCGCCCACCGCCTGGCCCTCGCCGAACCGGCGGGCCCGGACGGGCCCCTCCTCGAGCCGGACGACCCCGAGGCGGAGCTGGCCGCCGTGCTGCGCGAGCGGCTGCGCTGGCGACAGCCCGAGGCCTCCGCCGGCGCGCCCCTCGCACCGGAGCTGCGGGACGACGCGCGCGCTCGCCTGGCCCGGCTCACGGAGCCCGAGGGGGCGCCGGCCGCCGCCGCCGCCGCCGCGCGGGTCGCCGCGGTGATCGACGGCCTGGAGGAGGACCTCGGCGCCCACCTCGCGACGCTGGGCGCCGGGGTCGGCGCGCTCGAACGCGCGACCGCGGACGCCCGCGGGCCCGAGGCGCGGCCGCTGACCTGGAGCCCGTTCGGGCTCCACGGCGTGCCCGGACCGCTCCGCGCCTACGGCCGCGGGCGGCTCGTCGAGGCCAAGACGGCCGCCATGCTCGCCGCGCTCCGGCGCGCGCCCGCGCTCCTGGCGGGCCGCGCCGAGGCCCGCGCGTCCTCGCCCCAGCTCGGCCCGGCGACGCTCCGCGGGGTCAAGCTGCTGGTGGAGCACGTCCTCGAAGGCGCGAAGGGCGCCCACGACGGGGTGCCGGTCGAGCGGGCCACGCTGGAGCCCGCCTTCCGCGAGCTGTTCCTCGCGATCGCCGACGCGGTGAACCCCGCCGAGGGCCAGCCGGTGCCGAACCTGGAGGAACCCCGGGCGCTGCTCGACCTCGTCGCGTGCATGCAGGCCTGCTTCTCCGACGAGGAGGCGCAGCTCCAGCGGGAGGCCCTGTTCGACCTCGTGGCGGTGGCCGTGATCCGCGGGCTCATGGTCGGGCAGCGCGACGCCACGACCATGCTCGAGAGCGCGGCCGTCGTCCCGCTCTTCGGGCGGCGCCCGATCCACCCGGGCCTCGTGCACTCGTTCCGCCCGCTCCTGGAGACGGGCGAGCTCGAGAGCTGGGCGCGGCGGCGGAGGACGTGGAACGCCTACCTCCTCTGGTACGAGGTCATGCACGCCCTCGACGACGACGACGACGACGACCCGGACGACGAAGGCTCCCGCCGGCGCGACCAGGCTCGGTCTCGGCGCGCCCGCGCCGCGAAGGTCGCGCTGCTCGAGGTCACCCTGGCCGGCGCCCGTCCCGACCGCCCCGGGCTGGCCCTCCCGCGGGACCTCCAGCCGGCGAAGCCGGCCCCGCCCCTGGCGGCGCCGGTCGACGCCATGTGGGTCCCCTACCTGCGGTGGCGCCTGGTCCGGCATCGATCGAGCCTCGAGCGGGCGCCGGGGCCGCCCAGGCGCGAGGTGCTCGCCGCGTGCCTCGACGAGCTCGCGGAGCTGCGCGCGGCGGCCAGCACGACGCCGATTCCGACCGCGGGCGCGGTGGCGCCGGCGCGGCTGCTCGAGTTCGACCGGCTCGGCAACCTCCTGGCCGACGGGGCCGACCTGGCCGCGTGGCTGCGCCTGGCGGAGGGGGGGGGGGCGGCGCCCGACGCGCGGCAGCTCGACTGGCTCGCGGCGGGGGCCGAGGAGGCCCTCGAGGTCGCGCGGAACCTCACGTCGTTCCGCGCCGGCGCGCGCGCGGGTCGGCAGGCGACGGTCGCCCTGGACCGGCGGTTCGACCCCGGGCAGGTCGTGCGGCGGAGCGTGACCAGGCCGATCCTCGACAACGCTCACGGCCTCGAGCAGGCGGGCCAGCGCCGCGCGGCGATCGATCACCTCCGGCGGGCCCTCGACGAGCTCGAGCAGGCCGGCCTGCCCGGGCTCGCGGGGCCGCGGCTCGTGCTCGCGGAGCTGCTCGCGCGGGAGCCCGGCGCGGCGGCGGAGGCCGCGGCAACCGCCCGGGCGATCGTGGCCCTCGTCGACGCGCGGCTCACGACGGAGTACGAGGACCGGGAGGAGCGCCGACGCGGCTGCCGGAGCGGGGCGCGCGCGCTGCTCGCGGGGCTCGCGCTCGAAGCGGGGGACCGCGCCGCGGCCGCGGCGGAGCTCGCGGCCGCGCGCGCAGCGGGCGACCCCGTCGAGGGGCTCGCTGGCTGGGCGCGCCCGCTCGAGGCGCTGGCCCGCCTCGCGGGGGACGCCGGCGACTGACCCCGCCGACAGGGCCCCCGCCGCGGCGCGTCACGGGGATTGCAACCGACCCGGGCGCCGGGTCGGATACCTGACCGCGCGCGCCCGAGCCTGCCTGCGCCGCGCGCACGACGAGGCCAACATGCGGATCCTCTCCGGCGTCCAGCCCTCGGGCGAGCTCCACCTCGGCAACTACTTCGGCGCGATCGAGCAGCACCTGCGGCTCCAGCACGAGGGCGAGGCGCTCTACTTCATCGCCGACTACCACGCGCTCACGACGCTCCAGGACGCGGCGCGCCTGCGCGAGCTCACGCGCGACGTCGCGGCGACCTACCTCGCGCTCGGGCTCGACCCGGAGCTCGCCACGTTCTTCCGCCAGTCCGACGTCCCCGAGGTCCACGAGCTGACCTGGCTGCTCGAGTGCGTGACGGGCATGGGGCTGCTCGAGCGGGCCCACTCCTACAAGGACAAGGTCGCGAAGGGGATCCGCCCGACGGTCGGGCTGTTCACGTACCCCGCGCTCATGGCGAGCGACATCCTGATCTACCGCTCGAGCCTCGTGCCCGTGGGGCAGGACCAGGTCCAGCACGTCGAGATCGCGCAGGACATGGCGCAGAGCTTCAACGCGGCCTTCCGCTGCGAGGCGCTCGTGCGCCCCGAGCACCGCCTCTCGGCGGTGCCCAAGGTCCCCGGCACGGACGGGCAGAAGATGTCGAAGAGCTACGGGAACGCGATCCCGCTGTTCGCCCAGGGCAAGGCGCTCAAGAAGGCCGTGAACGCGATCGTGACCGACTCGCGGGACCCGAAGCAGGGCCCGCTCGACCCGGACACCTGCAACGCGTTCGCGCTCTACGCCCTGTTCGCCGACGCGGGCGAGCGCGCGGACCTCGCGCGCGCCTACCGCGAGGACCGCGGGTTCCTCGGCTACGGCGTCACGAAGAAGCTGCTCACGGAGAAGATCGAGGCGCGGTTCGGCCCGGCGCGCGACCGCTACGCGGCGCTCAAGGCGCCCGGGAGCGAGCTCGACGACGTGCTGCGCCAGGGCGGGCTGCGCGCGCGCGCGCTCGCGCAGGAGACGCTCGAGGCCTGCCGCGAGGCGACCGGGCTCGGGCGGCGCCTGACGTGAGGCCGGGCGCCGTCGGGCCGCGCGGGGCCGGGGCGCTCGTGCTCGGCGGCGCGGGCGTGGTCGCC
>JANJTH010000268.1 GCA_024711205.1 Planctomycetota bacterium
TCCGCCGACGCCGCGCCGCCCTGGGCCGACGCCCCCGCGTGGGCCCCGCCCTCGTCCCCGGCCCCGCCCTCCGCGAGCGCGAGCGCGGCCGCGTCGTCGAGGTGGCCGTCGTCCGCCCGGGCGCCCGCCCGGGCCGCCCCCGTCCCGTCGCTCACGCGGCACCTCCGCCCGCGGGCCCGCCCTGCTCCGCGTCGCCGAGCCCGAACAGCTCGCCGCAGCGGCGCGCGAACTCGACCCCGTCGAGCGCGCGGCGCAGCTCGAGCAGCGCGTTGAACTTGAGCCCGGAGACCGACGCGGCCGACCGCCCCGTCGCGGCGCAGATCTCGCGGACCTTCTGCCCGAGGAGCGTGCGCTCGACGACCTCGCGCCGGTTCTCGTTGAGCCCGGCGATCGCCCGCGCGAGCAGCTCGAGGCAGCGCCGCCGGTCGAGGTCCTCGTCGACGGACGCGGCGAACGCCGCCACGTCGAAGCGCAGCCCGCCCTCCTCCGGGTCGTGGAGCGAGAAGGCGCGCGCGCGCGCCGCGCGGTCCTTGCGGTTCATGGCGACGAAGAACGCCGTCCGCACGGCGAACCCCTCGAGCCGGCGCCAGCCCTCGTAGACGAACTTGCCCCCCCGCCAGGCGGCGAGGAGCTGCGCCGCGGCCTCCTGCACGACCTCCTCGGGGTCGTCGAGCCAGAACCAGTTCCGCCGCCGGCGCGCGTCCTCGACGCGCCGGAGCAGGAGCGGGCGGAGCGCGGCGAGGACCTCGTCCTGGGCCTCGCGCCCGCCGGCCAGGGCCTCGGCCACGCGCGCGTCGCGCTGGGCGTCGTCGTCTGCACCCGGGGCTCCACCGGCGCCTCCTCCCCCCTCCCGAACGCGCGCGGCTCCGCTCCCTTCCACGTGGCTCGCCCCCCGGCCGCCGCCACGGGCGCCCGACCTGCCGCCCATGCTAGACTCGCGAGACCCTCGGGAGGGCCTGTGCAGGGCTTCACCGTCGACAGCCTGCGGAGCATCGCCGCGAAGGTCGACACCCTCCTCGAGGCGCTGCACGGCAACGGCGGCGCCGGCCGCGGGGTGGGCCCGGCCGCACCCGGCCCCGCGGCGCCAGGCCTCGGCGCCGCGGCCGAGCAGGCGGTCGTCCCGCACCTCCAGCGGCTCGTCTCGACCCTCGAGCCGACGAAGGTCCACCAGGCGATCGTCGAGTCGGCCGTCGCGGTCGGCGGCGCCGACCGGGCCATCCTGTTCCTGCTCGAGGACGGCAAGAAGCTCCGCTTCAAGGCCCAGGTCGGGATCGACCCGAACCTCCTCGGCCAGCCCGCCTTCGCGGCCTCGCGCGAGCTCGTCCGCCAGGTCCTCCAGGAGGGGCGCCCGATCACGCTCGGGCCGCAGGACACCGCGCAGCGCGGGCTGCTCCACCTGGGCGGGATCGCCTGCCTCCCGATCGTGTTCGGGCTCCGCACCGAGGGCGCGGAGCGCGTCGGCGGGGCCCTCTACGTCGACTGCGGCCCGGGCCGCCCGCTGGGCTCGCCGGCCGAGCTGCTCCAGCCCCTCGCAGACCACGCCGCGATCGCGCTCGAGAACGCGTTCCTGTTCCAGAAGAGCGACCACGACGTCCAGCAGATCCGCCGGCTCAAGGACAACATCGCGAAGCTCTACGAGGTCGGACAGTCGCTCAACTCGACCCTGATCCTCGACGAGCTCCTGATCCGCGTCGTCGACCACGTGGTCGAGATCTCGCGCGCCCAGCGCGGCTTCGTCATGCTCCGCGAGGAGGGCGAGGCCGCCCCGCCCGGCGCCAAGGGGGCCCCCGCCGAGCCGGCCGAGCGCAAGCTCGTCTACAAGGTCGGCCGCGACGCGCGGCAGCGCACGATCGCGAGCGAGCAGTTCGCCTACTCGTCGACGGTCGCCCAGCAGGCGATCGTGGAGAAGCGCTCGGTCGTCAAGAAGGAGCTGATCGGCGGCGACCTCTCGACCTCCATGATGCAGATGGAGCTGCAGGCGATCCTCTGCGTCCCGCTGCTCGAGAAGGACCAGGTGATCGGGCTCGTCTACGTCGACAGCCAGCAGAGCAACCGCGAGTTCGACGACTCGGACAAGGAGATCGTCGAGAGCCTCTGCGGCCAGGCGTCCGTCGCGATCATCAACGCGAAGCTCTACCAGGAGGCGACCGAGCGCGAGCGCCTGACCCACGAGCTGAACATCGCGGCCCGGCTCCAGAGCGAGCTCCTGCCCAAGAAGATCCCCCAGACCGTCGGGCTCGAGATGTACGGGTTCCTCACGCCCGCGACCGAGGTCGGCGGCGACTACTACGACTTCATCCCGCACGAGGGGACCGACCGCTCGGTCACGATCGCGATCGGCGACGTGAGCGGCAAGGGCGTCGGCGCCGGGCTCGTCATGGCCATGGCCCGCAGCGCGCTCCGCTCGATCGTGCAGCACACGGGGGTGCCCCGCACGACGCTCCCGATCATGCAGTCGCTCAACGTCATGCTCTGCCGCGACATCCCGCGCCAGATGTTCCTGACCCTGAACCTGCTCCTCTGGGACGCCGACGCGCGGGCGCTCCGCTACACGCCCGCCGGGCACGAGCACCTGATCATCTACCGGCGCGCCACCGGGCAGGTCGAGAAGATCAAGGCCGGCGGCGTCGCGTGCGGCGTGCTCGAGAGCGCGAGCGCCATGCTCAAGGAGCACACGCTCCAGCTCGCGCCCGGCGACCAGGTGCTCCTCTACACGGACGGCGTGACCGAGGCCATGGACCTCGAGCGCAAGCAGTTCGGGCTCGACCAGACGGTCGAGCTCGTGCGCCGGCACGGGGCCGAGCCCCCCGAGGCGCTCTGCACGGCGATCCACCAGGCGATCATCGCGTTCCGCGGGGCCGCCAAGCCGCACGACGACATCACGCTCGTGGCCCTGCGCGTGGCCGGCTGAGGCCGGGTCGCCCCGGCTGACCCCGGCCGCCCCTGGCAGGTCACCCCACGATCGACGCCCCCCGGGGGGCGTTGTATAGTCCCGCGCGATCGGGGCCGTGCCCCGTCCTGAGGAGGTCGAGTGACCCACGTCGTCGCCGAGCCGTGCGTCAACTGCAAGTACACGGAGTGCGTCGCGGTCTGTCCGGTCGACTGCTTCTACGAGGGCGTGAACACCCTGATCATTCACCCCGACGAGTGCATCGACTGCGGCGCCTGCGTGCCCGTCTGCCCGACGACGGCGATCTTCTCGGAGGACGACCTGCCCGAGAAGTGGAAGGAGTACCTCGAGCTCGCCCAGAAGCTCTCCGACCAGTGGCCGAACATCTCGGAGAAGAAGGACGCCATGGCCGACGCCGACGCGTGGGCGAAGGTCGACGCGAAGCGCGACAAGTTCATCGAGGCGCCCTTCAAGGGCTGACCGCCCATCGGCTGACCGCCCATCGAGGGCGCGCCCGCGGCGCCGACCCGCGGCGGGCGGGAGGGCCCGGTGCTGCTCCGGCGAGAGCTCGAGGCGCGCGAGGCGGCGTGGCTGGCCCCCTGGGCCATGCCGAGCGCGGCCTCGCGCGGGCGCGTCCACCCCGAGCCCGAGCACGCGCTCCGCGGCGCCTACCAGCGCGACCGCGAGCGCGTCATGCACTCGCGGGCGTTCCGGCGCCTCGAGTACAAGACGCAGGTCTTCGTCAACCACGAGGGCGACTACTACCGGACCCGCCTGACGCACACGCTCGAGGCCGCGCAGATCGCGCGCACGGTCGCGCGGGCGCTCCGGCTCAACGAGGACCTGGCCGAGGCGATCACGCTCGCCCACGACCTGGGGCACCCGCCCTTCGGGCACGCGGGCGCGCGCGCGCTCGCCCGGCTGCTCGAGGGGCACGGCGGGTTCGAGCACAACGCGCAGGCCCTGCGCACCGTCGACCTGCTCGAGCGGCGCTACGCGCGCTTCCGCGGGCTCAACCTGACCTGGGAGGTCCGCGAGGGCGTCTGGAAGCGGCGGGACACGCCGGTCGCGCGCGCGCTCGGCTACGCGGACGCCTTCGACCGGGCGCAGGCCCCGCTCCTCGAGGCGCAGGTGGCCGACCTGGCCGACGCGATCGCCTACGACCACCACGACCTCGACGACGCGCTCAAGTCCGGGCTGCTCCGGCTCGACGACCTGCGCGGGCTCGCGCTCGTCGACGCGGCGCGCGCGCGGGTCGAGGCCCGGATCGCCGAGCTGGGCGGCGACCGCGCGGAGCGCGTGCTCCGCCAGGAGCTCGTGCGCGCGCTCGTGGGCGAGCAGGTCCGCGACCTGATCGAGCACACGCACGCGCGCCTCGAGGAGCTGGGCGTGCGCTCGCTCGACGACGTGCGGGCCGCCGCGGCCCCGCTCGTCGCGCTCTCGCCGGCGGTCCGGCAGGGGAAGCTCGAGCTCGAGCGGTTCCTGCTCGAGCGCGTCTACCGGCACTGGCGCGTGTGGCGGAGCGTGCACAAGGCCGAGCGGTTCCTCGCGGCGCTCTACCGCGAGCTCGTGGCCGACCCGCGCCTCCTCCCCGACGAGTACCGCGAGTGGGTCGCCGAGGCCGGGCTCGAGCGCGGGGTGTGCGACTACCTGGCCGGCATGACCGACCGCTACGCGCAGCGCGAGTACCAGAAGCTGTTCGAGCCGTTCGAGCCCATGTGACGGGAGACCTGGGGGAGCTCCCGCGGAGCTCCCCCGCGATTCCTGATAGGCTCGGGGCCCGGGCGGACGAAGCGAGGTTCATGGAGGAGCGCGGACAGGGGGAGCACGGCGAGGCGCCGGCCGGCGCGACGCTCGACATCCCGCTGCTCACGCTGCGGGCGCTGTTCCTCGCCTCGGCCATGGGGCTGGGCCTGTACATCGCGGATGGGTTCGACCTCACCGAGCACGGGTTCGTCGCCATGCTCGTGGGCGGCGCGCTCGCCATGCTCGTGGTCTCGGCCGACGCGCTGGCGGTCGCGCGCAGCTCGATCGGGACCGTCTCGGCCGTCGTGTTCGGGCTCCTGATCGGCTTCCTCGCCGCGCAGCTCTTCCTCGGGATCGTCGCGCTCGTCGTCGACTTCGAGGGGCCGGAGGGCCGGCGCGCGCTGGGCGCGATCCGGCTCGCCCTCACGCTGATCTTCTGCTACCTGGGCCCGGCCTACCTCCTGCGGACGAAGGACGACTTCCGGTTCATCGTCCCCTACGTCGAGTTCCAGAAGCAGGTGCGCGGGCCGCGCCCGCTCGTGCTCGACACGAGCGCGATCATCGACGGGCGCGTGGTCGACCTGGCGCGCGCGCACGTGTTCGACGCGCCGTTCGTCGTGCCGCGCCCCGTCGTCGAGGAGCTGCAGCGGATCGCGGACTCGCCCGACAAGAACCGGCGCGGGCGCGGGCGGCGCGGGCTCGAGCGGCTCAAGGCGCTGCAGGACCTGCGGGGGGTCGAGGTCCGGCTCCTGCCGGGCCGGCCGTCGGCCGGCGAGGAGGTCGACCGGCACCTGATCGAGGTCGCGCGCGCGCGCGCCGGCCGGCTCGTGACCGTCGACTGGAACCTCCACAAGGTGTGCGACCTCGAGGGGATCCCCGTCGTGAACCTGAACGAGGTCGCCGAGGCCATGCGCGCCCCGCTCCTCCCGGGCGAGCAGATCTCGCTCCGGATCGTGAAGCACGGCGAGGGGCCGCAGCAGGGCGTCGGCTACCTGGCCGACGGGACCATGGTCGTCGTCGAGGGCGCGCGCAAGAAGAAGGGCGAGACCGTCGCCGCGTGGGTCACGTCGGCGCTCCAGAGCAGCGCGGGCCGCATGGTGTTCGCGCGGCTCTCGGGCGACGACGAGCCGGCCCTGGCAGGCGACGGCGGCGGGGCGGGCGCGGCGCCGCCCGGCGACGGCGGCGGGGCCGGCGCGGGCGGGGCCGGGTCGGTCTCGGTCGGCGCGACCGGCCAGGGGGCGAGCCAGGCGTGAGCGGGGCGAGCGGGGTGATCGTGGCGGCCGGGCTCGGGCTCCGGCTGCGGGGGGAGCTCGCGCAGATCGGGGCCTACGTGCCGCGCAAGGCGCTCGTCGAGGTCGCGGGGCGGCCGCTCGTCGTGTGGTCGACGTGGGCCCTGGCGCGGGCCCCGGGCGTCGACGAGGTCGTCGTCGTCGTCCACGCGGAGGATCTGCCCGGCCTCGACGACGGCCCGCTCGGGCGCGCGCTGCGCGCGGCGGGCGCGACGCGGTTCGTCGCGGGCGGGGCGCGCCGGCAGGACTCGGTCGAGCGCGGCGTCGCGGCGACCCGCGACGAGCCCGGGCGGCTCGTGCTCGTCCACGACGCGGCGCGGCCGCTCCTCGACCCCAGGGACGCGGAGGCGGCGCTCGGGGCGGCCCGCGAGCGGGGGGCGGCGCTCCTCGCCGAGCGCGTGCGCGACACGGTGAAGCGCGTCGGCCCGGACGGGCGGATCCTCGAGACGCTCCCGCGCGAGGCGCTGTGGCTCGCGCAGACCCCGCAGGTGGCCCGGCGGGCCGCGCTGCTCGACGCGCTCGCGCGCGCGCGGCCCGTCGAGGTGACCGACGAGGCGGCGGCGTTCGAGCACCTGGGCTGGGCCTTCCACGTCGTCGAGGCCCGGCGCCCGAACTTCAAGGTCACGACGAAGGTCGACCTGGAGCGGGCCGGGCCGCTCCTCGCGGCGCGCGAGGAGAAGCCGACCCCGGTCGGCGCGGCGGGCGAGGCCGAGGGCCCGGCCGCGCGCGGCGCCCCCCGGGTCGAGGACCCGCTCGGGGCGCTGCGGGCGCTCCTGCGCGACGCGGCCGCCCCCGCCGGGCTGGCCCGCGAGCTCGAGGCCGCGCTCGGCGAGGCCGGCCAGGGCGCGCGCGCGCTGCTCGGGCGCCTCCAGGGCGAGGTCGCGCCGACGCTCCGCGAGGCGGCGCGCCGC
>JANJTH010000306.1 GCA_024711205.1 Planctomycetota bacterium
GGCCCCCGCGGCCCCCGGCGGCTGAGGTCCCGGCTCGCGGGCCGCCCGCCCGCGGGGGCCCGGGGTGGGCCCGGCCGCCCGCGCCGCGACGAGCCCGGCCCTCCGCCCGTCGGGGGCAGGCGGTAGAGTCCCGGCGCCCGCGGTCCGGCGGGCGGGAGGGACCCGGGTGGCCTCGGCGCTGCGTCCTCGCGTGCTCAAGTTCGGCGGGTCGTCGGTCGCGGACGCGGCCTGCATGCGGCAGGTGCTCGCCGTCGTGCGCGAGGCGCTCCCGGCGGCGCCGCTCGTCGTGCTGTCGGCCATGGGCAAGACGACGGACGCCCTGTTCCGCGCGGCGCGCGCGGCGCGGGGCGGGGACCTGGGCGCCGCGCTCGACGAGGCCGAGGGCCTGCTCGGGCGCGCGGAGGCGGCGCTGCGCGAGGTCGCGGGCGGGGTCGCCCCCGACGAGGCGCTCTCGGCGCTCGCGCGCGAGCGCGACGCGCTCGAGGTGCTCCTGCGCGGGGTCGCCATGCTGCAGGAGCTCACGCCGCGCACGCAGGACGCGATCGCGAGCACGGGCGAGCGGCTCTCGACGCTCGTGTTCGCGGCGCTCCTCGCCCACGAGGGCGTCCCGTGCGAGCACGTCGACGCGCGCGAGGTCGTGCGGACCGACGCGACGTTCGGGGCGGGCGTGCCGCAGCCGGTCGCGCTCCGCGCGCGCGCGGGCGAGCGGCTCGCGCCGCACCTGGGCCCCGGCCGCGTCGTGCTCACGCAGGGCTACGTGGGCGCGACCGAGGACGGGCTCACGACGACGCTCGGGCGCGGCGGCAGCGACTACTCGGCCGCGCTCCTCGGCGCCGCGCTCGACGCCGAGGAGATCCAGATCTGGACCGACGTCGAGGGCGTGCTCACGGCCGACCCGCGCGTGGCGCCCGGCGCGCGCCCGCTCCCGCACCTGTCCTTCGCCGAGGCGGCCGAGCTCGCGGCGTTCGGCGCGAAGGTGCTCCACCCGGCCACGATCCAGCCCGCCGTCGAGCGCGGGATCCCCGTGACCGTGCGCCACACGCAGCGCCCGCAGGGGCGCTTCACGACGATCACGGCCGCGGGCCGCGCCGGGCGACCCGTGACCGCGCTCGCGCACCGCGGCCCCGTCACGGCGCTCACCGTCCACTCGACGCGCATGCTCGCGCAGGCGGGCTTCCTGGCCCGCCTGTTCGACGTGTTCGGCCGGCTCGGCGTGAGCGTCGACCTGGTCGCCACGGCCGAGGTCAGCGTCTCGCTCACGGTCGACGCCGGCGCGCCGCTCGGGCCGCTCCTGGCCGAGCTGCGCGCCTTCTCGGAGGTGACCGTCGTCGAGCGGCGCGCGATCGTGGCCGTCGTCGGCGAGCGCCTCAAGCACACGGCCGGGCTCGGGGCGCGCGTGTTCGCGGCGCTCTCCGAGGTCAACGTCGAGATGATCTCCATGGGCGGCAACGAGATCAACCTGAGCCTCGTCGTCGCCGAGGACGACGCCCCCGAGGCCGTCCGCCGGCTGCACCGCGCGCTGATCGAGGCGGAGTGAGGGGGAGGAGCGGAGGGAAGAGGAGGAAGAAGCGGGAGGGCAAGGGCAAGGGCAAGGGTAGGAGGTCGACGGCGTGAAGGTCGGGGTGTTCGGCAAGGGCCGGCTCGGGGCGGCGATCGCGCAGGCCGCGGGGCCGGCGCTCATGTGGCAGGTGACGCGCGACGACCCGCCGGACTGGGACGTCGACGTCGTGATCGAGGCGAGCGTGGGCGCGGCCGTCGAGCGCCGGCTGGCCTGGGCGCTCGCGCACGAGGTCCCGCTCGTGATCGGGACGACGGGCTGGTCGATCCCCGACCTCCACGAGCGCGTGGGCGCGCGGATCGGCGTCGTGCTCGCGCCCAACTTCTCGCTCGGGGTCGCGCTCGTGCGCCGGCTCGCGGCCGTGCTCGGGCGCTGGGCCGCGCTCGACCCGGCGCGCGACCCGTACCTCTGGGAGCACCACCACGCGCGCAAGCACGACGCGCCCTCGGGCACCGCGACGATGCTCGCGGCGACGCTCCTCGCGCACTGCCCGCGCAAGACGACCTGGGCGCAGGGCGGGCCGCTGTCCCCCGAGCAGCTCTCGGTGGGCGTCCTGCGCGCGGGCTCGACCTACAGCGCGCACACGGTCGGCGTCGACGCGCCGGGCGAGGTGATCGAGGTCCGCCACGAGGCGCGCAGCGCGCTCCCCTTCGGGGAGGGGGCGCTCGTCGCCGCGCGCTGGGTGCGCGACCGGCGCGGGGTGTTCACCATGGACGACGTCGCCGGCGACGTGCTCGACCGGATCGTCGGGCTCGAGCCGGCGCCGCGGGCGCCCGAGCAGGCGGCGGGCGCGGCCGGGGCCGCGCCGGAGGAGGAGGGGACGTGACGACCTCGATCGACCTGGGCGGCCTCTCGGTCGCCCTCGCCACGCCGTTCACGGACGGGGGCGAGCTCGACCTGCCGGCGCTGGCCCGGCTGGCCCGCCACGTCGTCGCCGGCGGGGCGCGCGCGCTCGTCGCGCTCGGGACGACGGGCGAGGCGTCGGTGCTCGACGAGGGCGAGCGCGACGCCGTGGTCGAGACGGTGCGCGGCGTCCTGGCCGAGGGCGCGCCGGGCCGGGCGCGGGCGCTGCTCGTGGTCGGCACGGGGAGCAACGCGACGCGCCGGGCCGCCGCGTGGACGGCGCGCGCGCAGGCGCTCGGGGCCGACGCCGCGCTCGTCGTGACGCCCTACTACAACCGGCCGAACCCGGCCGGGCTCGTGGCGCACTACCGGGCGGTCGCCGAGGCGGCGCCGGGGCTGCCGCTCGTGCTCTACAACGTGCCGGGGCGGACGGGGCTCAACGTCACGCCGCCCGTGCTGGCGCGCCTGTGGGAGCTCCCGGCGGTCGTCGCGGTCAAGGAGTCGTCGGGGAACCTGGCCCAGATCGGCGAGGTGTGCCGGGCCTGCCCCGCGGGCAAGCAGGTGCTCTCGGGCGACGACGCGCTCGGCCTGGCCTCGATCGCGGCCGGCGCGGTCGGGCTCGTGTCGGTCGCGGGCAACGTGGCCCCGCGCGGCATGGCCGACCTCGTGGCGCACGCGCTCGCGGGCCGGCGCGAGGACGCGCTCGCGCTCCAGCGCAGGCTGCTCCCGCTCATGGACGCGCTGTTCCTCGAGAGCAACCCGATCCCGCTCAAGGCGGCGCTCCGGCTGCTCGGGCTCGCGGGCGGCGCGCTGCGCCTCCCGCTCGCGCCGGCCGAGCCGGCGACCGTCGCCCGGCTCGAGGCCGCGCTCGAGGCCGCGGGCGCGCGGCAGGGGGTGCCCGCGTGACGCCGACCTTCGACCCCGCGGAGCTGCGCGCGTTCTACGACCGCCCGGTCGACGCGGTCCTCGCCGACGCGGACGCGCCGCGCGCGCACGAGGCGCTGCTGCTCGCGCTCGAGGAGGGCGCGCTGCGCGCGGCCGAGCCCGACGGGCAGGGCGGGTGGCGGGCGAACGCCTGGGTCAAGCAGGCGATCCTGTGCGGGTTCCGGCGCACGCAGCTCGCCGAGCAGCCGGGGCCCGGGTTCCCCATGTACGACAAGACCGCCTACCCGGCGCGCGCGCTCTCGCTCGACGACCAGGTCCGGCTCGTGCCAGGCGGCTCGGCGATCCGGCGCGGGGCGCACGTCGCGCCGGGCGTCGTCGTCATGCCGCCCGCCTACGTGAACGTGGGCGCCTGGGTCGGCCCGGGCACGATGATCGACAGCCACGCGCTCGTCGGCTCGTGCGCGCAGGTGGGCGCGCGCGTCCACCTCTCCGCGGGCGCGCAGGTGGGCGGCGTGCTCGAGCCGGCCGGGGCCATGCCGGTCGTCGTCGAGGACGACGCGTTCGTGGGCGGGCTCGTGGGCCTGTTCGAGGGCGTGCGCGTGCGCGCGCGGGCCGTGATCGCGGCCGGCGTCGTGCTCACGGGCTCGACGGTGCTCCACGACCTCGTGCGCGGCCGGCAGGTCGTGCGCGAGGTCCCCGAGGGCGCGGTCGTCGTCCCCGGCACGCGCCCGGCGGCCGGGGCCTACGCGCGCGAGCGCGGGATCGCGCTCGCGGCCCCGGTGATCGTGAAGTACCGCGACGGGAAGACCGACGCCGCGACGGCGCTCGAGCAGGCGCTCCGGTGAGCGAGGCGGGCGGGGAGCGCCGGGCGGCCGGGCGTCGGGCGAGCCGGCGGCGGGGGCCGACCCGGCCGAGGTCCGCCGGGCGCGGGGCGGCCGCCCCATGACCTCCGGCGCCCCGGGCGCCCACGCCCACGCCGGCGCCGCGGACCCCGCGCCGGGCTTCGCGCTCGGCGACGGCGTGCTCGAGGCCGTCGCGGGGACGCACGGGACGCCGTGCTTCGCCTACGCGGCCGCGGCCGTCGACGCGGCCTGGGGGCGGCTGCGCGCGGCGCTCCCGGCGCGCGTGCGCGTCGCGTACGCGGTCAAGGCGAACCCCCTCCCGGCGCTCCTCGCGCGGCTCGCCGCGGCGGGGGCCAGCTTCGACTGCGCGTCCGAGGGGGAGCTCCGGCGCGTCGCGGCGCTCGGGCTGGGGCCCGGGCGGACGTTCTTCGCCGGGCCCGGCAAGCGCGAGGCGGAGCTCGCGCTCGCGCTCGCCCAGGGCGCGCGCGTGCAAGCCGAGGGCTGGGAGGACCTCGCGCGCCTCGACGCGCTCGCGGAGGCGGGCGGCGGGCCCCCGGTCGCCGTGAATGTGCGGGTCCACCCGCGCGAGGGCGTGGCCGAGGCCTCGCGGATCATCGGCGGCACGGGACCGTCGGCCTTCGGGGTCGACGAGGAGGACGTGCCGGACCTGCTCGCGCGCGCGCGCGCCGAGCTCCGCCACGTGCGCGTGGCCGGGCTGCACGTGTTCGCGGCGAGCAACGAGCGCGCGGCCGACCGCCTGCTCGCGACGCACGGCATGGTGCTCACCCTCGCGCGCCGGCTCGCCAGCGAGCACGGCGTGACGCTCGAGCAGATCGACCTGGGCGGCGGGCTCGGCGTGCCCTACGCGCCGGAGGAGGCGCCGCTCGACGTCGCGGCGCTCGGGGCCGGGCTCGCGGCGCTCCTCGCGGAGCACGCGTGGTTCGAGGGCGAGCTCGTGCTCGAGCCGGGGCGCTACCTGGCCGCCCCGTGCGGGGTCTACCTGGCGCGCGTCGTGCGCGTGAAGCCGAGCCGCGGGGAGCGGTTCGCGATCCTCGAGGGCGGGGTCAACCATCTCCTCCGGCCGCTCCTGACCGGGCAGCCCTTCCCGGTCCGACGGGTCGACCCCGACGGGGCGTCCGCGGGCGGCGCCATGACCCAGGTCACGCTGGCCGGGCCGCTCTGCACGAGCCTCGACCGCCTCGGCGTCGCGCACCTGCCGGCCGACCTGGGCCCGGGCGACCTGCTCGCGTTCGGGACCTGCGGGGCTTACGGGTTCACGGAGGGCATGACGCACTTCCTGAGCCACCCCGTGCCGCCGGAGGTCTGGGTCGAATGAGGCCCAGGGCCGTGCGGATTCGGGGAACCGCGCGGGACTTTCCGGCACCCGGATGAGATAGTCCCCGCACGAGGCCGGAGGCTGCGAGGTCGCGCCTGGCCGCGGAGGAGCACACACATGCGTCACGAGTTCGCGATCGGCGTCCTGAGCCTCGCGCTGGCCTTCGCCGGCGCCGCCCAGGCCCAGGACGGCGGGTGCTGCGGCGCCCAGGACAAGAAGCCCGCGCAGCAGATCGGCCAGGACGGCTGCGGCGAGAAGAAGCCCGGCGAGTGCGGCGAGAAGAAGCCGGCGCAGCAGATCGGCCAGGACGGCTGCGGCGAGAAGAAGCCCGGCGAGTGCGGCGAGAAGAAGCCGGCGCAGCAGGTCGGCCAGGACGGCTGCGGCGAGAAGAAGCCCGGCGAGTGCGGCGAGAAGCAGCCGAGCGAGTGCGGCGAGGCGAAGGCCAAGGACTGCGGCACGGGCTCGTGCTGCGAGACCGGGCAGACCGCCGCGAGCCCGGGCTTCGACCGCGTCAAGGCCCTCGTCGGCTGCTGGGCCTCGGCGGACGAGGACGGCGACGGGAAGCCCGACGTGCGGATCCAGTACCGCGCCACGTCGAACGGGAGCGCCGTCGTCGAGACGATCCTCCCCGGGACGCCGAGCGAGATGATCACGGTCTACTACCGCGACGGCGAGCGGCTCATGCTCACGCACTTCTGCCACATGGGCAGCCAGCCGCGCCTCCGCAGCACGGACGCCGGCCTGGGCAAGGTCGTCCGCTACGAGTTCGTCGACGGCGTCGGCTGCGACCCGAAGCAGGGCTTCATGGGCCGGCTCGAGGTCACCTTCCTCGACAGCGACACGATCCAGCACAAGTGGACCGTCCTCGTCGACGGCAAGGCCGCCAAGGAGATCGCGTTCGAGCTGAAGCGCGTCCCCGAGGCGAAGCCGACCAAGTAGTCCCCGGCCGACCGCGCCTGCGCACGGACGTGCGCGGGCGCGGGCGGGCGCGAGGCCCCGGACGCGCGCGGCGCGGCCGGGGCCTCGTCGCTTCCGGAGGGGGCGCGGCGCGCGGGAGGTCGGCCCAGGGGGGGCCTGCGGGGCGCCGGCCCGGCGGGTAGGGTACGGGCGCGACGACCGGGGGACGGGGAGCGGCCATGGCGGGCAAGCGCGACGGGGACGAGCGGGAGAAGGGGCGCGCCGGGCGCCGGGCGCCCGCGCCCGCGAGCGAGAGCGAGGCCCCGAGCGAGGCCCCGAGCGAGGCGGGCGCCGGCTCGGAGGACGCCGCGCCGGCGCCGGGGCCCACCTCGGAGGCAGAGGCCTCGGGCGACGCGCGGGCCGCCTCGGAGGACGGCGGGGCGCCGGCGAGGCGCAAGACGACGCTCAAGGACCTCCTGCGCGCGCTCCGCAAGAAGACGCGCGAGCTCGACGACGGCACGATCTACGTGAGCGAGAAGGTGCTCAAGGCCTTCGCGAAGGTCGGGGCCAAGGCCGTGGGGCCGCTCCTCGACCTCCTCGACCACGAGGCCTGGCAGGCGCGCTACGGCGCGGTCTCGGCGCTCCAGCGGATCGCGCTGCGCGAGCGCGGGGGCAAGCTCGACGACGCGGCGACGCGGCTCGTCGCGCTCCTCGAGGACGACGAGAGCCCGGCGGTCCGCGCGCGCACGGTCGAGGCGCTCGGCGGCTTCGGCTTCGCGGCCCGGACGGTCCTGCCCGCGCTCGTGCGCGCGCTCGGCGACCGGAGCGCCGAGGTGAGCAAGCGCGCCGTCATGCACGTGCTCGAGCTCTCGGACGACCCGGCCGACCTGACCCTGCGCATGATCGAGGTGCTGAAGACGCGCAAGAGCGTCTACGCGCGCGTGGGCGCCTGCCAGGTCCTGTTCCACCTGGGGACGGCGGCCAAGGCCGCGGTCCCGCACCTCGTCGAGGCGATCGAGGACCCGTCGCCCGAGGTGCGCGAGTTCGCGAACCTCGCCCTCATGGTCCTCCGCACCCCGTCCATGCGGGTCCAGATCATCCGCACGGCGTCGATGCGGCTCCAGGCCGTCGACGGGTCGGAGGACGACGCGAAGCCGGCGACCCCGGGCAAGGCGGGCAAGAAGGGCGCGAAGGGCAAGCGGCCCGCGGAGCCCGCCTCCGAGGCGGCCTCGGAGGACGCGTCGTCGTCGGAGGAGGGCTCGTCCGAGGACGACGCCCCGCGCCGGCCCGTGCTCCGCAAGAAGCGGCGCCGGCCGCGCCGGTTCTGAGCGGGGCCGCGCGCCCCCGGCGCGCGGGTCAGGCGCGGCGAGCCCCCGCGCGCGC
>JANJTH010000310.1 GCA_024711205.1 Planctomycetota bacterium
GCGCGCGCGGGCTCGCGGGGCCGGGGACGGCCCGGGCGCGGTCGCCGTGCGGCTCGCCCCGGGCGTCGTGCTCGTGCTCGACGGCGTGGCGCCCGCGGCGGGCGCCGCCGACGCCGGGCCCGCGGGCTCGCCCGCCCTGACCCCCGACCTGCTCGAGGCGCTGCGCCGTGCGGCGGCCCCGTTGCTCGAGACCTTGCATGTCCGCGGGCTCCTCGCCGACCGTGTCGACGAGGACCCGCGGGAGAGGAGCGCCCCGTGACCGTGATCGAGCTGCCCGTCGAGCCCCTGCCCGCCTCCTGCTGCCTCCGCCTCGACGACCGCGAGGACCGCGGCCTCGGCGCGCTCCGCACGCCCCAGGGCAACCTGCCGCTCAAGCTCGTCGACCTGTCGGCGCGCGTCGTCGAGCTCACCGCCGAGACGACGGTCCGCCAGACCTTCGTGAACACGCTCGGCGTCCCGCTCGAGGCGACCTACGTGTTCCCGCTCCCCGACCGGCACGCCGTCGCCGGCTACCGCTTCGAGGTGGGCGAGCGCGTGGTCGAGGGCGTCGTGCAGGAGCGCGGGCAGGCGCGCGCCAGCTACGACCAGGCCCTGCGGGCCGGGCACCGCGCCTCGATCGCCGAGGAGGAGCGGCCGGGCGTGTTCACGGTGCGCGTCGGCAACCTCGTCCCGGGCGACGAGGTGAGCGTGTGGCTCGAGCTCGTGGGGCCGGTCCCGTGCGTCGACGGCGAGGCCGAGCTCCGCCTGCCGCTCGTCGTCGCGCCGCGCTACGTCCCGGGCCAGGCGCTCGACGGCCCGTCGGTCGGCGACGGCACGGCCCACGACACGGACGCCGTCCCCGACGCCTCGCGGATCTCGCCGCCGACCCTGCTCCCGGGGGTCCCCAACCCGGTGCGGCTCTCGGCCGCGGTCACGCTCGACGCGGCGCCGGGCGCGGGCGACCTGGCCCGCGTCGCGTGCAGCCTCGACGCCGCGGCGCGGCGCCTCCCCGCGGGCGGCGTCCGGGTGGAGCTCGCCCCGGGCCAGCGGCTCGACCGCGACCTGATCGTGCGCTGGGCCGTCGGCGGCCCGGCGGGCGCGCAGCGGACCTCGCTCGTCGTCCGGCGCGACCCCGCCTCGGGCCCCGTGGACGGCGCCCAGGAGGGCACGTTCCAGCTCACGCTCGTGCCAGCGGCCGCGCTCGCCCGGGGCCGGCGCCCGAAGGACGTCGTGCTGCTCCTCGACCGCTCGGGCAGCATGGAGGGCTGGAAGATGGTCGCGGCCCGCCGCGCCGCCGCGCGGATCGTCGACGCGCTCGGCCCGGACGACCGCTTCAGCGTGATCGCGTTCGACGACCGCATGGAGTTCCCGCGCGGGCTCCAGGGCGAGCGCCTCGTCGCGGGCACCGACCGCAACCGCTTCCGCGCGGTCGAGCTGCTCGCCGGGCTCGAGGCCCGCGGCGGGACCGAGCTCGCGGGCCCCCTCCACATGGCGGTGGGCGAGCTCGAGGCCGCGCGCCGCGAGGACCTGGGGGAGGGCGCCGGCGGCCGGCGCGACGTGGTCCGCGACGTGGTCCGCGAGGGCGTGGGCTCGGGCGCTGGTCCGGACTCCCGCCCGGGCGCGGGCCAGGGGGCCGACCGGGCGCGGCCGGCCGGGCGCGAGCGCGTGCTCGTGCTCGTGACCGACGGGCAGGTCGGCAACGAGGACCAGCTCCTGCGCGAGGCCGGCGGGCGGCTGGCCGGGATCCGCGTGTTCTGCGTCGGGATCGACCAGGCCGTGAACGCGGCCTTCCTGCGCCGGCTGGCCGGCCTCGGCGGCGGCGCCTGCGAGCTCGTCGAGGGCGAGGACCGCCTCGACGAGGTCATGGACCGGATCCACCGCCGGATCGACGCGCCGGCGCTCTCCGACCTGCGGCTCGTGCCCGAGGGGCTCGAGCCGCTCGCGGGGTCGGTCGTGCCCGCGCGCCTGCCCGACCTGTTCCCGGGCGCGCCGCTCGTCGTCCACGGGCGGTTCCGCGCGGCGCCGGGCGCGCCGCTCGGCCTGCGCGTCGAGGGGATCGACGCCGCCGGCCGTCCGTGGGCCGAGGCCCTCGTCGGGCGCGAGACCGACGCGCGGGCCGTGACCGCGAGCTGGGCGCGCGGGCAGGTCCGCGAGCTCGAGGACCGCTACGTCGTGCTCGGCGCCGACGGGGCGCGCCACCAGGCCGAGCGCCAGGCGCTCGCGGGCCGGATCGTGGACACCTCGGTCCGCTGGGGCGTGCTCTCGCGCTTCACGGCCTGGGTCGCGGTCGACCGCGAGGTCGTCGTGAACCGCGGCGGGGACGTCCACCGCGTCACGCAGGCCGTCGAGCAGCCGGCCGGCTGGGCCAAGGACGCGCCCGAGGCGGCGCGCCGCCGGGCCCTGGCCCCGGGCGCCCCGCCGCCGGCCTCCGCGCCGCAGGGGCTCCTCGGCCGCGTGGTCGGCGCGCTGTTCGGGTCGGCCGAGGTGCAGGCCGCGCCGCCGGAGAAGCCCGCCGCCTCGACCGGGCCGCTGCCCCGGCCCGGGGTGAGCAAGCGCGAGGTCACCCTCGACGCGTTCGACCCGTTCGCGGCGCCGGCGGGGGCGGGCGGGCCGCTCCCCGCGCCGCTGGCCGCGGGCGACCCGTTCGCCGCGCCGGCGACCGTCGGCGCGCTCGCGTGGCTCGCGGGCGCGGGCGACGCCGCGGACGGCCCCGTCGCCGGGGCCCCCGCGCCCGGGGCGCCCGTGTTCCTGAGCGAGGAGGAGGCGGGCTACGACGACCTCTCGGCGGCGCCGCCGCCGGCCAGGTCCGCGAGCGGGCCGAGGTTCGCCGCCATGGCGCCCCCGGCGACCGGCGCGCCCCCGGCGGCGACCGGCGCGCCCCCGGCCGGCGCGGC
>JANJTH010000330.1 GCA_024711205.1 Planctomycetota bacterium
GACGCCGGGCCGGCGGCCGCGACGCGCGCGCCGACCCGCCTCGCCGCCGACGTCGCGCTCTCCGCCCGCGAGCGCGCGGGCGCGCTCCTGCGCCCCGCCGAGGGCGACCGGAAGGGGCTGCTCGCCCGCGCGCTGCTGCTCCTCGCGCTGCCCGCGTTCCCGCTCGCGCTCCTCGCGGCGGCCAAGCTGCGCGCCGCCTACGCCGCCTGGTACCCGCCGCTCGTCCTGCGCGTCCTCCTGCGCTGGCCGGTCGAGGTCGCGGTCGTCGTCGTGGCCTGGGTCCTGCAGGTCGCCGTCGGCGCGGGCGCGCTCCTCGTGCTGCCCGCGTCGCTCCACGCGCGGCTCGACCCGGTCCCGGCGCACCTCCTCACGGCCGCCGCCGCCGGGCTCGCCCTGAGCGCCCCCGCGCTCGTGACGGGCGCGCTGATCGGCCGGCTCTACCGGAGCCACGCCCACCAGCTCGGCTGGGAGTAGCCGGCGAACCGGAGCGGGGCCCCCGGCGTGGGGGTGGGTGGCGGCCGCGCGCGCAGGCCGCCGCGCCGGAGGTTCCGTGCCCCATCCGCTCCCTGGCCGCGCCGCCGCGCGGTCGCCCGCGCTCCTCGCCCTCGGCGCGGCCGCGCTCGGCTTCCTCGTGGCGCGCGCCGAGCCGCTCCGCCCGGCCAGCGCCCAGTCGGCGCGGGGCGGCGAGATGGTCACCGTGACCGCGCCAGGGGTCCAGCCGGGGCACAACGTGCTCTTCGTGCTCGACCCCGAGTCGGCCCGCCTGTGCGTCTACGAGCACCGGGCCGGCGGCGCGCTCCACCTCGTCCACGTGCGCAACGTCCAGTACGACCGCGTGCCCGAGCAGTTCCCGGTCGCGGCCAAGGCCCAGGAGCCGCCCGTCGCCGAGACGCGCAAGTGGAAGTAGCCGCGCGCGGGCCGGCCTGACCCCGGGGGCTCGCGTCCCTTGTCGATCCGCCCGCGGGTTCGCATAACATGCGGCCCCCCCGCGATCAGGCAGGAGACGCCCATGAGCACTTCGGACGAGCGGGCGCCGACGGCGCCCGACGGTGACGACCCGCCGACGACCCCGGGAGGCGACGCGCTCGCGACGACGCCCGCCGGCGGCCCGCCGGACGTCGCGGTGGCCGGCGGCCCGCCGCCGACCCCGACCGGGGCCGGCCCGACGGGCGGCGCGCCCCCGGACGGCGCGGCCGCCGTCGCGCCCGCGTCCGCGGCCGCGCCCGGGGCCGAGCCGCCCGGCGAGGTCCTGATCGAGGCGCGCGGGCTCGCGAAGTACTACGGCCCCTTCACGGCGATCGAGGACGTCAGCTTCGAGGTGCGCCGCGGCGAGGTCGTCGCGTTCCTCGGCCCGAACGGCGCCGGGAAGTCGACGACCATGCGGATCCTCACGGGCGTCCTCGCGCCCGACCGCGGCGAGGCCCGGATCTGCGGGCGCTCGGTGATCGACGACCGGCTGGCCGTGCTCGGGCGCCTCGGCTACCTGCCCGAGAACGGCCCGCTCTGGGACGACATGACGCCCGACGCGCTCCTGCGCTTCCTCGGCGCCGCGCGCGGGCTCTCGGGCGCACGGCTCGACGAGCGGGTCGAGGCCGTGACGCGCCGGCTCTCGCTCGGGTCGGTCCGGGGCAAGGCGATCCACAAGCTCTCGCGCGGCTACCGCCAGCGCGTCGGGCTCGCGCAGGCGCTCCTCCACGAGCCCGACGTGCTCGTCCTCGACGAGCCGACGAACGGGCTCGACCCGAACCAGATCCGCGACGTGCGGCGCACGATCCGCGCGCTGCGCGCCGACAAGGGCGTGCTCCTCTCGACGCACATCCTCCAGGAGGTCGAGGCCGTGGCCGACCGCGTCGTGTTCATTCACGACGGGCGGATCGTGTTCCAGGGGACGGTCGAGGCGCTCAAGGCGTCGGCGGCCAGGGGCGAGGGGCCGGCGGCGCTCGACCTCGCGTTCGCGCGCCACACCGGGGCCGAGCGCGGCCAGGAGGTGCCGGCGTGAGCCCGACCCTGCGCGCGCTCCTCGAGCGCGACTTCCGGGCGACCTTCGGGAGCCCGCTCGGCTACCTGTTCATCACGGTGTTCATCGTCGTCACGGGCGGGCTCGCGTTCGTGCCGGACGCGTTCTTCGCCCAGAACAAGGCGAACCTGGACCTGCTCACCGAGTGGCTCCCGGTCGTGCTCGTCCTGTTCGTCCCGGCGATCACCATGTCGGCCTGGGCGGCCGACCGCCGGCTGGGGACCGACCAGCTCCTGCTCACGTTGCCGGCGCACGACGGCGAGGTCGTGCTCGCGAAGTACCTCGCGTGCCTCGCGAGCTACACGGTCGCGCTCCTGTTCACGGGCGCGCACGTGGCGACGCTGCGCTACCTCGGGTCGCCGGACCTCGGGCTCATGGCGTCGACGTTCCTCGGCTACTGGGCGCTCGGCGCCGCGCTCGTGGCGGCCGGCGTGCTCGCGTCGGCGCTCACGAGCAACCTGACGATCGCGTACATCTACGGGACGATCGCCGGGGCGGCGCTCGTCGGGCTGGCCCCGCTGGCCGGCCTCGCGAGCGGGCTGCTCGGCGCCGGCCCGGCCGGCGAGGCCGAGGTCGCGGTGGCCGCCGGGGGGGCCGCCGGCACGGCCTGGCTCCCGGGCCTGTTCGCGGCGCTGCGCGAGCTGGGCGCCTGGGCGCGCTTCGAGTCGTTCGGGCGCGGCGTCGTCGCGCTCGAGGACGTCGTCTACTTCGCGGCCGTCACGGCCGCGCTCGTCTACGCGAACGTGCTCTGGCTGGGCCGGCGGCACTGGACGACGGGCTCGCTCCGCGGGCTCCACGCGGGCGTGCGCCTGACCTCGGCCGTGCTCGTGGTGGGGTCGCTCACGCTGCTCGCGCTGCGGGCCGGCTGGCGGGCCGACCTGACGTCGGACCGCCTGCTCACGCTCACGCCCCAGGCCCGGCAGATCCTCGACCGGATCGACCCGGCCCGTCCGGTCACGATCGAGGCCTGGATCTCCCCCGAGGTCCCGCCCGGCTACCGGCCGACGCGCGACGGCCTGCTCCGCATGCTCCGCGAGCTCGACGCGCGCGCCGGCGACCGGCTCGAGGTGATCGTGCACGCGACCGAGCCGCACACGCCCGAGGCCGAGCGCGCCGAGACGCAGTTCGGGATCCAGCCCGAGCGCGTCGAGGCGGTCGAGGACGGGCGCAACACCTCGGCGCTCGTGTTCCTGGGGCTCGTGTTCCGCTCCGGGCCGCGCGAGGTCTCGATCCCGTTCTTCCACCGCGGGCTGCCGATCCAGTACGAGCTCACGCGCGGGATCGGGGCCGCGGCCGAGCTCGAGCGCAACACGATCGGCGTCCTGACCGCCGGCGTGAACGTGTTCGGCGGGTTCGACTTCCAGACCATGCAGCGCAGCCCCGAGTGGCAGGTGATCGCCGACCTGAAGAAGCAGTTCGACGTGAAGCAGCTCGACGGGACGGCGGCGATCGACACGAGCGTCGAGGTCCTCGTCGTGCCCATGCCGTCGGCGCTCCCGCAGGAGCAGCTCGACCGGGTGGCCGAGTACCTCTGGCAGGGCGGCAAGGCGCTCTTCTTCTGCGACGCCTTCCCCTACTTCGACCTCAAGAAGGCGCCGACGCTCCCGCCGGGCGCGGGGCGCAACCCGTTCCAGCAGCAGCAGGCGCCCGAGCCGCCGCGCGGCGACAGCAAGCCCCTCCTCGCGGCGCTCGGCGTCGACTGGCCCATGGAGCGGTGCGTGTTCGACAAGCACAACCCGCATCCCGAGTTCGAGTTCCCGCCCGAGGTCGTGTGCGTCGTCCCGGGGAGCGCCGCCCGCCCCTCGGGCTTCAACGAGGACGACCCCGTGAGCGCGGGCCTGCAGGAGGTCCTGCTCCTCTGGCCCGGCGAGGTCGTGCCGGCGCCGACCCCGGAGCTGACCGTGACGCCGCTCCTCCAGACCGGGCCGGTCTCGGGCTGGCACCCGTGGAGCGAGATGATGGAGTTCGGGTTCTTCGGGCCGCAGCCGCTCCCGCAGGAGGCGCGGGCCTACGAGCCGAAGGGGGCGCCGCGCACGCTCGCGGTCCGCGTGAAGGGCCGCATGCGCGCGCCGGTCGACGGCGCGGTCATGAAGCGGGGCGAGCTGTCCACGAAGGAGCTCGACGCGATCGTCGTGGCCGACATGGACCTGATCTCGGACCTGTTCTTCGACCTCCGGCGCCGCGGCGACAAGAGCCTGCCGGAGCTCGACAACGTGTCGTTCGTGGCGAACTGCATCGACTCGCTCGCGGGCGAGGACGCCTACCTGGCGCTCCGCAAGCTCCGCCCGCGGCACCGCACGCAGACGCTCCTCGAGGCGTTCGAAGCCGAGCAGGCGCGCAAGCAGTCGGAGGCGGCCGCGGCGGCCAAGGCCGCGACGAAGGCGCGCCTCGACGAGGCCCGCAAGCGGCTCGACGACAAGGTGAAGGAGGTCGAGGCCCGGACGGACCTCGACCGGCGGACGAAGGCGATCATGCTGCGCACGATCCAGGACCGCGAGCAGCGCCGGCTCGACCAGGCCCAGCGCCGGGTCGAGGACGAGGAGCGCGCGACGGTCCGGCGCGCGAAGACCGAGGCGAACCGGCTGCTCAAGGCCGAGCGGGCGCGGATCCGGGTCATGGCGCTGCTCCTGCCGCCGATCCCGGCGCTCCTGATCGGGCTCGCCGTGGGGCTCCGCAAGGTCATGCTCGAGCGCGAGGGCACGCCGGCCGCGCGCCAGAGGAGGGCGTCGTGAACGAGGCGCAGAAGACCGCGGCCGCGGCCGCGACGGCCGCGCTGCTCCTGGCGGTCACGGTGGCGACGGGCTCGGGCGGCGTCCGCACGACGGGCGTGCCGGAGGACCTGGGTCGGCCGCTGTTCCCCGAGCTGACCGACTTCGGCAAGGCGACGAGCCTCGAGGTCGTGTCGTGGGACGCCGAGGCGGACGAGGCGCTCCCCTTCAAGGTCGCGCTCGTGGACGGCGTGTGGCGGATCCCGTCCAAGCACGATTACCCGGCGGACGCCGCCGACCGGCTCGGCAAGCTCGCGGCCGCCGTGCTCGGGCTCGAGCGGGCGAGCCTGCGCGCGACGACCGAGGAGCAGCACGCGGCGCTCGGCGTCGTCGACCCGACGCGCGAGGACGCGGCCGTGGACGACGACGCGCGCGGGCGGCGCGTGACCCTGCGCGACGCGCAGGGGACCGTGCTCGCCGACCTGATCGTGGGCAAGCCGGTCGAGGGCCGCGACGGGCTCCGCTACGTGCGGCGGGCCGACGAGAAGCGCGTCTACGCGGTGAAGGCCGACCTGGACCCCTCGACGAAGTTCGCCGACTGGATCGAGAAGGACCTGCTCGCGCTCGACGTGGCCGCGGTCACGTCGATCACGCTCGACGCGTACGCGGTCGACGAGGAGCTCCTCCGCCAGGGTGTGATCCGGATCGAGCCGGGCGAGCAGCTCGCGCTGGGGCGCGCGGCCGGCGCCTGGACGCTCGCCGGCCTCGGCGCGGAGGAGGAGGTCGACCCGGCCAAGGCGAGCGCGCTCACCGACGCGCTCGACGGGCTCACGATCGAGGACGTCGTCCCGCGCGACCGGCAGGCCATGCACCGGGCCGGGTTCTTCGTGACGGAGGACGGCGCGGTCTACTCGAACGAGGGCGACCTGCACGTCGACACGAGCGACGGCGTGCGCACGACGCTCCGCTTCGGCGAGGTCGTGCCCGGCGCGAGCGAGGGCGCGGACATGCGGCGCTGGCTCGTGATCGACGCCGCGCTCCGCGTCGAGGCGCTCCCGCGCGGCGCGGACGGCGCGGTGGCGCCGGAGGCCCGCAAGCGCGCCGAGGAGCGCGTCGCGCAGCTCGAGGACCGGTTCGGGGCCTGGTACTACGTGATCTCGTCCTCGAGCTTCGACAGCCTGCGCCCGAAGCGCGCCGACCTCGTGCGCGCGAAGGGCGCGGGCGACGACCACCACGACGACGGCGACCACACGGGCCACGACCACGGCGGCGACGACGACCACGGCGACGCGCCGGGCGGCATGCCCGACCTGTCGAACCCCTTCCCGCCCGTGGAGCCGCCGGGCGAGCAGCCCGGTCAGGGCGGCACGCCGCCCGCGGAGCAGCCCGGTCAGGGCGGCACGCCGCCCGCGGAGAAGGCTCCGGGCGAGGAGCCGTCGCCTATGGAGCCGCCCGGCCCCGAGCCGAGCGAGCTGCCGCCCGCGCCGGGCCAGCCGGGGGCGGGCGACGTGCCGCCCACCCCCGCGCCGGGCGAGCCCCAGCCCCCCACGCCGAGCGAGCCCACGCCGCCGCCGAGCGAGCCCACGCCGCCCCCGCCGAGCGAGCCCGCGCCGAGCGAGCCCACGCCGCCCGCGCCCCCGCCGAGCGAGACCCCGCCGGGCGACTGATCGGGTGGAGGCCTCGTCTCCCGGCCAATCGGGCCGAAGGAGGAAGGCGACGTCCCTGCACGGCCACCGGAGCGAGGACGGGGAGAATCGCGGTCCCTGGCCCGCGTGCCCCCCGGAGCGGCGGCGGGCGCAGGAGCCGACGCCACCCCACGACGGCGAAGGACGGGCGCGGCCGGCGCGAGGCTCGAGGGCCGTCCGACGTCCGGCCGCTGGCGTATAGGCAGCGCCCGGACGCCGCCGCGCCGCTCAGGTCGTCGCGACGACGGCCGCGGGGCGTGGCGCCGCGACGGCTCGACGGGTGGGCGCGGCCGCCGCGGCCGGCTCCGACTCCGCCGGGGCGGGGGCGTCCGAGGACGCCCCCCGCC
>JANJTH010000337.1 GCA_024711205.1 Planctomycetota bacterium
TCGATCTGCGCGGGGCCGAGCTCGCCTGCGAGGAGCGCGAGGCCTGGCGCGAGCGCACCGAGCGCGCGCGGGCCGAGCGCGCGCGGGCCCGGGCCAAGCGCGAGGCGAAGCAGCGCCGAGGGAGCAAGCGGCGCCGCAAGAAGGTCGCGGAGGACAAGGAGAGACGGCGCCGGAAGGCCAAAGGCAAGCTCCCCAAGACCCGGCCGCCTCGGCCGCCGCGTGTCCGCACGACCCTGCCCGACTCGGTGTCCTTCGTGATCGAGCCGCCGCCCGGCTTCGAGGGGCGTCCGACGGAGGCCACCGCGCACTACCGCGCGCTGCTCGACGCCGAGGTCTTGCGGATCGACGCCCTGCGCCGCGAGGCCGGCTTCAAGCGCTACATGGGCGTCGCCGCGGTCGAGGCGACCGACCCGCTCGAGGCGCCGGGCGACACCTGGCCGAGCTTCGGCCTGAACCCCCGGATCGCCTGCAAGGACAAGGAGCAGCGGATCGAGCTCCTGCAGGGCCTCCGCGGCTGGCGCCAGGCCATGCGCGACGCCCGCCTCCGCTGGTCCGAGGGCGACCGCGATGTCGTCTTCCCGCGGGGCGTGTACGCGATCTGGCGCTTCCACGCCGCCCGCGTCGAGGGCGTGACGCCCGCCGCGCCGGCCGGCACCGTGGGCGCCACCGGGCCACCCACGGCGGCCTGAGGTTGGCCGGGGGCCTCGAACACCCCACAACCCGGCACCACGAGCCTCGGCGACGCGCCCCTCGAGCAGAGGACGTGGCTCCGAGGCCGGCGGCGCGTACGCCGGCGAGCGCGAAAGCGCGCTGAACAGGCGCGGAGGGGCGGCCTGGAGGGCTTCTGCAAGAAGCGGGCCGGCTCGGCTCTTGCCACTACTCTGGGTCGGGTCTCCGGCACTCCGCCGGCCCGCCGCCCGCGTCGACAAGCGCAAACCCCGCCATGGAGAGAACCAGCGTGGCCGCCAGTCGCTTTGCCTGAACCGGACGCCCGTGCGCCCAGCCAAACACGGCACCAGCAGCAGTTGCGCCAAGCACCAACAGGCCACACAAGACAAGTAGCGGACGAACCAGCGGGTCGTTCCACACGTCGCTCAAGACGACGAGCGACGTAACGAGCCACGCCGTCGCCAGCACCAAGGGCAGGTTCCCAACCCGGAGCAGCCTGAGAACGCTCACCGGCAGTTCTCGTACGACTCAGGTATCACCACCACCTCGCGCAAGACCCAGTCGGTAGTCTGACTGCGCGGGAGACTCGTCCTGCCATGAGCCCACTGCGGCGAGGACTGCGCTGCGGCGCCATCGACACGAACAACAGGGCTGCCAGCTTGAAACCAACTGCAGCTTTCGTAGCGTCCACTCCCGGTTCGCGTACCGGCGAGGGGTAGGAAACTACGGCTCGGGTCATGCCACTACTCTGGGTCGGGTCTCCGTCCTGCGAGCCCCTCCTGCGGTCAAACACCGGGTCTCCCCTGGGCAGGCGGGTCCTCCCCCCCTGCGGGCGGGTCGGAGCGGCCTTGTCTCCCCGCTGCCGAGACGCGCCACGGAAGCAGGCCAGCGGGCAGTTCGAGTCCTTGCAACCAAAACACGAGACCCTCCATGCCGGGATCTCATGAAGGTTAGCTCGAGCGTCTCTCGCCCAGGTGGCATTCGTGAGCGACCCCTGTCCGTCCCTGGCCTCATCGCCGCAAGTACACCTGCGGCGTGAACCTGAGGTTCTCCTCCCAGGACCCGACGAAGTCCAGGTCGCCGTCCTGGTCCACGTCTCCGAACGTGGGCCGCGCCGGCAGCCGACCGACCGGTAGGGCGAAGGGGCGACGGTCCGGGCCCAGGAGCGGGCCGTAGAACCCGGCCAGGAAGTTCAAGCTGGAGAGCTCGGTCGTGCAGCGCGCGACGAGGTCGAGCTTGCCGTCCCGGTCGAGGTCCACGAGCACGGGCGGGCCAGGCGGACCGGGGAGGTCGACCTGGATCGGCGCCTCGAGGCCGCCGCCAGGGCGCCCTCGGAGGACGACGAACGCCTCGGCGAGAGGGAGCGTCGCCACGACGTCCAGGTACCCGTCTCGGTCCACGTCGCCCACGGCCAGGCCTGCGGGGTTCTCCGGGAGCGAGACCGAGCCCGCCTCGACGAAGTGCTGTGCGCCGCCCACGTTCGTGAACCAGCGGACGTCGGCGCCGTCGGCCACGACGAAGTCCAGGCGCCCGTCGCGGTCGTGGTCGAGCCACGCGAGCGACCGGGGCGCGCCCGAGGTCGTCACGGCGATCGGCGAGTCGAGCTGCGCGCCCGCGAGCCCGCGGCGGAGGTCCACCCTGCCCAGCGTGGGGCGGGCCAGGAGAGCGTCGAGGACCCCGTCGCCGTCCGCGTCGCCTAGGAGCGCGTCGGTGGCGGCGACGGTCTGCTCGAAATGGAGCCGCTCGAAGCTCGGGAAGCTCCCAGGTCCCCGCCAACGGCCGACGAACAGGCGCGACCCCGCCGCGAACAGCTCGGGGACGCCGTCGTGGTCGAGGTCGGCGATCACGGCTCGCTCCGCGCCGGCCCCGTCTGCGGACTCGCCCAGGCGCTCCGTCGCGGTCGGCTCGAGGCGGAACACCGTGACTCCGTTCGAATCCCCGACCACCAGGTCGAGGCGCCCGTCCCCGTCGAGGTCACCCAGCGACGCGCACCGCGGCTGGCCGGTGGTGAAGGTCCCGCGCGCGAGCGACGGGGCGACGAACGTGCCGTCGCCACGCCCTCGGATCGCGCCGACGACGTACCCCGGCGCCAGGACCCCGTCCGGCCTTCCGTCCCCGTTGACGTCGCCGACGGCGCGGATCCCGCCGACCGAGCCCGCCTCGGAGAACGACAACGGCTGGGCGGAGAAAGGGCTGGGTGACCCCTGGTTGAGCCACACGGCCGTGTGCGCGACCAGGTCGACGCGCCCGTCCCCGTTCAGGTCGACCGTGGCGAGATACAAGCCCGACGAGCCCGGGGCGGGGTGGGTCACGAGGAACACCGGGGCGAAGGTCCCGTCTCCGCGCCCGAGCAGGAGCTGCGGGCGCTCGGAATGCGAAGGGCTCTCGCCGGGGACGACGACGTCGAGGAGTCCGTCGCCGTCGACGTCCGCGACGACGAACGCGAACCGGAGCTGGGTGTCCCCGATTGCGTGAGAGACCGGCGCCTCGAACGTCCCGTCTCCCCGACCTAGCCGCGTGATGATCTCCCGGCTCGCCCCGCGCCCGAGCAAGACGTCCAGGTGGCCGTCGCGGTTCAGGTCGGCGAGCCGCAGCTCTCCGAATTGGTCCGAGCCCACGGCCGCCACGGCCCCGAACGCCCGCCCACCCTCGCCGAGCCGGACGTACAGGCCGAAGGAGGTCGAGAGCGCGAGGTCGGCCCGGCCGTCGCCGTCGAGGTCACCGACGGCGAGGCCGCGCATGCGCGGGGGGAGCGCGAGCGTCTCGGCCGCGGTCTCGAACCCGTGCGGGTGGGGACGGCCCCACACGACCTGGGACAGATCCCGCGACCAGAGGACCGCGTCGGCGTGGCCGTCGCCGTCGAGGTCGGTCAGGTCCGAGCCGAGGAGGCCGTTGGCGTCGGCCGGAAGCCTGACCTCCGAGCCGCTCGGCTTGAAGGTCCCGTTCCCGCGTCCGTAGGCCCAACTGAGCGTCCGCGACGTCGCCACGGACCCAGGAGTGCGTGCGAGGCCCACGACGTCGAGGTGCCCGTCGCCGTTCAGGTCCCACACGTGGTTTCCGATCCAGTGCCCCGCGTTGCCCGGTCGAGGGCGAAGCAGGACCAGCCCCTCGCCCGCCAGCGGTCGCTCGACGACCCGCCCGCGCCGCCGCAGACAGGGGACGGCCTGGCCTCCCGTGAGGAGGACGAGGTCCTCCTCGCCGTCGCGGTCGAGGTCGGCGACCTCGAGGCGATCTCCGCCGAGCGCGCTGACCTGGCGCCAGGGCCCCAGGCCTGCGCCGCGGCCGTTCTCGAGCGCCCACAGCCCGTCGGCGCGCAGCGCCAGCACGTCGAGGTCCCCGTCGTGGTCGAGGTCCGTGAGCGCGAGGTCGCGCACGGGCCCTCCCGCGGCGTGGAGCGTGACGGGCGGGGGGACGTTCTGCCCGGCGCTCCGGAGCACGGCGACTGCGGGCGTCGAGCCGCCTACGGCGACCACGACGTCGAGGTGCCCGTCGAGGTCGAGGTCCGCCACGCGCACCGCGCCCAGCTCGGGGCCGACGGGCCGCTTGCGCGCGGGCTCGAACGTCCCGTCGCCGACGCCCCGGAACCAGGCCAGCTCGCCCGTGTCGGCGAGCGAGACCACCAGGTCGGGCTTGCCGTCGCGGTCGAGGTCGGCGACCACGAGCCCCTCGGGCCGCTCGACGAGGGTCAGGCGCCAGGTCGCGACGAGTGGCGGCTCCGCCCCCTCGCCGCGCCGGAGGGCCACGAGCTCGCGGGCGTCGGCGCTCAGCGCCACCACCTCGGGGCCGCGCCGCCCGTCGAGGTCGGCCGCGACGACGCGGCGAGGCCGCGACACGGCGTCCAGGGCGGGCGCCGTGACCCAGGGATCGGGGAGGCGGCTCTCGAGCAGCGACAGGCCGACCGTGTCGAGCGACTCGTCGCCGACGAGCACGTCGAGGTCGCCGTCGCGGTCCGCGTCGGCCAGCGCGACGGTGCCGGCGGAGGGTGCCGCCAGGGCGGGCCCCGGCGCGAGGAACGATCCGGCCCCGTCGCCCACGAGCAGGAGCAGCCCGGCGGCGCCGCCGACGACGACCGCGTCGATCACGCCGTCGCGGTTCACGTCCCCCAGTGCGAGGTCGCGCAGGCCGCCCGCGACCACCGGCGTCCCCGGGACGAACCGCGCGGCGTTCTCGACGACGAACGGCGCGGTCGCAGCCGACGTCTGCGCCACACCCGCGGCTTGCACCCGGACACGCAGGCGGGCGCCGTTCGCGTCGCCCGGCACGTCCGCGGCGCTGTCCCAGCGATACACGTAAGGGGTCCCGGCCGCCGTCGTCGCCAGGGCCAGGACCCCCGACCTCCCCGTGTCGGGGTCGGACGGACCTTGCGTCGCGGTGCGCCACGCGTCCGACCCGTCGGGGTCGACCTCGAATCGGGCGGTCACCCGGCGCCCGAGCGGGTCGAAGGCCACCCAGTGCACGTCCACGGCGCCGATCACGACCGACGTGATCGCGGCGATCGTCGCGCCGGGGGTGGGAGGCGGCGGCCCGGGCGGCGGAGTCGACGGCCCGGCGGGCCCGGAGCCAGGCCCGGGAGCCGGCTGCGGTTCGGGCGAGGGCGGCGGGGCCGGGGTCGGGGGGGCCGGGGCCGGGGGAACTGTCGGGACGGGCGAGCCGAACGAGGCAGAGCCCCCTCCGCCGCCGCCCGAGCCGCCGCCTCCCAGGGTGAGGCCGACCGCGAGGCCCGCAGCGACGAGGCCGCACCCGCTCGTCGTCGAGACGAGCGTGACTGCCAGGGCGAGCCGCCCGTACCGGAGCAGTCTGCGAAGGGGGGAGGACATTGCTGCCACGACGGTATCCAACGCTCGCGAGCCTTGCGAGGCCGATCTCGGACCCGGGGCCCGGGCACTCGTTGCCCTGACGCCCGGGAGGGCAGCCTGGAGCCGGTGCGCCTGCGGGCGTGCGCGAGGCTGGGCATGGATCCTGGACGGGCTACCCCCCTGCCCCCAGCGCGGCGCGCCCCGCCCTTCGCCCGGGCGTGGCCGGGCCCCGCGGGCTACCCTCCCCCCGAGGAGGCCGCATGCGCGCGGCGTGGCGCTTGCTCCTGACGCTCGCCGTCCTGTTCACGGTCGCGACGATCCGCGGGCTCGTCGTGGGCGACCTGTTCGCGCGAGGCCCGGTCGTCGACGGCGTCGTGATCGGGACGCAGCGGAGCGCGTCGGCCCGGGACGCGAGCAACCGGGTGACGTCGCTCTACGCGCCCGTGATCCGGATCGAGCACCCGCCGGGGCAGCCCCACGAGCTGCGCCACGCGACCGGCTGGAGCGCTGAGGTCGACTTCGCCGTCGGCGACGTGCTCCCGATCCGCGTCAACGAGCAGGCGCCCGCGCTCTCGGTCCGTGACACCTTCGCGTGGGTCTACGTCGTGCCGGCGGTCAAGCTGCTCGTGCCCGTCGCCCTGTGGGCGCTCGCCCTCGCCGTCCGCGCGCGACTCCCGCGCGCGGACACGGCCCCGAGGGCTTGACCCCGGCCCGCGCCGGACCGTCAGCGCACCCCTCCGGAACGCGCGCGCCCGGCGGGGTCGCCGCCGGGCGCGCGTCGCGGTCGGGCCTGGGGCGGCCCGTCGCGTCAGCGCACGATCCGCACCACGCTGCCGGGCGGGAGGAGGTCGTAGAGCTCCTCGACCTCGGCGTTGCGCATGCGAATGCAGCCCATGGACGCCTCGGTCCCGATCGACTCGGGGAACTTCGTGCCGTGGATCCCGAAGCCCTGGTGCGCCTCGGTGTTCTCGAAGGCCATCCAGCGCGTGCCGAGGATGTTCCCCTCCGAGCCGAAGGGGAAGACCTTGCCGTCCGGCGAGTACCAGTCCGGGTTCGTGAGCTTGTTGCCGATCTTGAACGTCGACTCGGGCGTCCGGTCGTCCTTGCCCGTCGCGACGTCGTAGGCGCGCACGAGCAGGTCGCCCTGCAGGGCCACGAGCTCGAAGTCGCGCTTGTAGATCACGACCGTGGTCGGCGCCTGCGGCAGCTTGAGCCGCTGGCCGATCCGAATCCGGTCGTTCGTCATGCGGTTGAGGCGCATGACGAGCCGGTGGTCGGTGCCGTGCTTGCTCGCGATCCGGGCCAGCGCGTCGCCCTTGGCGACCGTGTAGGTCGTCATCGTCGTCGTCGGGGCGCTCCCGAACACGACCTTGTCGGCGAGCGCGAGGGCCTCCGCGCGCCGGGCGCGGCGCGCCGTCGGGTCGAGCGTCGCCAGGTAGGCACGCGTCGACTCCCGGAGGGCGCCCTCCGCGTCGCCGGCCGTCGCGAGCCGCGCCGCCTCGCCCTCGGCCCGCGCGCGGACCTGCTCGAGCGCGGCCCGGGCCCGGTCGGCCTCGGGCGAGCCCGGGTAGCGGTGCACGAGGTCCCGCAGGCTGGCGATCCCGTCGGGGTCCGGGTCGGCCGCGCGCGCGAGCGCCGCCGCCGCCTCGACCGGGACCTGCGGCGTCGTCGCGGACCCGGCCGCGCGCCCCGAGCCGGCCGGCCCCTGCGGGGTCGCGCCCGGGAGCGCGTCCGTGGACCCCGGGCCGTCGGCCGAGATCGCGCCCGCCGTGCTCAGCGCGAGCGGCGGCCCGGGCGCGACGTCGGGCGAGCCCTTCGCCAGCCACAGGATCCCCGCGATCCCCGCCACGCCGGCCGCGATCGCCCGCGGGCCCAGCCCCTTGCCCCGCCCCTTGCCGCCGGGGCGCCGCCGCCTGCTGCTGCTCATGCCGCCTCCTCCCAGGCCTCTTCGGCCCCGGCGACGCCATGACTTCAACCCGGGACCGGGGCGCGATCCGCCGCGCCTCGCGCGGGCGACGGGCCGTCGGGCCCGCCGGGTCCGTCGGGCCCTTGCCCGGCCGGGGCGTCCTGCAGCAGTCCGGGCTCGCCCGCGGCGGCGGGCGGCGGACCGCCGTCGCCGCTTGCGGTTGGCGGGCTCGCGAGCCCGTCCTCGACCTCGCCAGGGTCCTCCTCCGGGGCGCCCTTGTCAGGCGCAGCCCGGCGCTCGGGCGCCCGCCCGGCGCGGCGCCGGCGGAGCCGCTGGGACACGGCGCGGCGAGCCGCCACGATCACGACCGCGCAGACGACCCCCAGGACCGCGAGGCCCCCGAGGTCTCGCGCCGCGAACGCGGTGTCCGCGCGCGCCACGACCCACGCGAGGAAGGGCGCCGTCAAGGCCGCCACGCCGAGCACGTCCTCAACGTTGGGCCCGAACCGGGCGCGCAGCGCCGCGCGCGCGCGCGCGAGCCCCGGGAACAAGTCCCAGCCGCCCACGGACCCGGCCACCCCGCGGGTGCGCGGGATCGCCCACGGCGACGGGCGCCCCCGGGGGACCGCGCCCGCCTCGCGCGGGCCGGCGCCCGCCGCGCGCGG
>JANJTH010000340.1 GCA_024711205.1 Planctomycetota bacterium
GGCCCGGCCCGCGCGGGGCCCCGCCAGCCGGGCGCCCCCGGTCGACGAGCTCGCCGTCGCGGAGGACGCGGCCCTGGGCGGCGAGCGCGATCGCGCCCGCCACGAGCGCGAGCGCGAGCGCGAGCGCGACGATCCCCGGGACGGGCCGGCGCCGGCCGAAGGCGAGCGCCGCCCCGATCACGGCCCCGAGGCCGGCCGCGCCGAGCGAGGTCGGGTCGAGGACCTTCGTGAAGCTGTAGCGGGCGATCACCCAGATCGCGAGCCAGAACGCCGCCCCGCGGGCGCCGGGGTCCGTCACGGCCGCCGACAGCTTCCCCGACTTGCCGACGACGAGCCCGATCGCGCCCCCCAGGACCGCGTAGACCGCGACGAGCGTGTCGGCCGAGAACATCTGGGCGTACTGCGGGCCGCGCAGGTTGGGCGCGAGGAGCTCGCCCAGGGCCACGCCCCCGGCCCCCGCGGCGAGGTAGAGGACCGTGAACCGGACGGTCCCCAGGCTCCGCTCGATCGCCGGGCCCAGCCCGAGGAAGATCCAGGCGTAGATCAGGGCGTCGATCGCCATGCGCGAGACGAACAGCGTCGTGAAGAACCGCCACCACTCGCCGTGGTCGCGCACGCGCGCGTAGTCGTAGGCGCCCAGGTCGACGAGGACCCCGTGCGGCATGGGGTCGAGGAAGGGCACGCCGGCGCGGTGCGCCGCGAGGAGGAGCAGGAGCACGGCCGCGAGCGAGAACGCGTAGGAGGCGCGCGCCTCGCGCAGCTTCTGCGCGAGCGCGGACGGCCCCGCCGCGCGCGGGCCCGTCGCGTCGTGGCGGGCGTCGGGCCCGTGCTCGGGCCCGGCGTCGCCCCACGGGTCGCGCGCGCCTCCGCCCCGGGGCGGGTCGCCGGGGCCGGCGGCCTGGGAGCTCGGGTGCGGGTCCATGCGCGACTCCCTGGGGGGCCACCGTCGGGGGCCATCGCGCGCGGGGCGCTCGCCCCGGGCGGCCGTGTGTCGCGGGATTGTAACGCCGAGCGCCGCGTCACGATCGGCGGCGGGCCCCGCTCGCGGGCCCGCTTGACCCTCGCTGGGGGTCCGGTGAGGATCAGCGGATCGCTCGCTCGCGGAGGATCGTCGTGTCCGCAGAATCGCTCAACGACATCGTCTCGCGGATCGTCCTCCAGCACAACATGGTCGACGAGGACCAGCTCGACGAGGCGCTCGACCTCCAGCGCGAGATCCTCGAGACCGAGGGGAACCGCCCCTCGCTCGAGCGGGTCCTGCTCGACATGGGGATCATCCGCGGCAAGCAGCTCAAGGGGCTGCGCTACGCGATCATCTACTACCTCGTGCGCAAGGCGGACCGCTTCTACGCGAAGATCGCCACGCAGAGCGACATCTGCGAGCAGCGCTGGATCGACGAGGCGCTGCGCGAGCAGAAGCGGATCCACGTCAAGGAGCGCCGGCTCGTGCGGATCAACAAGATCCTGCTCGAGAAGGGCTACATCAACGCGCGCGAGGATCGGGCGATCCTGCGCGCGATCGAGGGCGTGCGGGAGCAGCGGCGCAAGCGCAAGCCCACCGGGAAGAAGGGCGACAAGGGGAAGAAGGGCGCGGCGGCGCCGGCGCCGGCCAAGGGCAAGGGCAAGGCGGGCTCCGGGAAGGGCAAGCGCGAGGCGGCGCTCGACCTCGACGACCTCGACGAGCTCGGCAACCTCGAGGCCCTGAGCGAGAACGAGCTCGACGACGGGGTCGGCGTGACCGACGACCCCGCCTCGCTCGAGGACCTCGAGGCGCTCTCGGGGATCGGCGACGTGGCCGGGGACGAGCCGCCCCCGGTCGACGACGTGAGCGAGCTCGAGCAGGGCGAGACGCTGCGCAACGACTCCTCGGTCGCGCAGCTCGACGAGGACGAGCTCGACGGGCTCGAGCCCGGCGACGGGGACCTGCGGGCCGTCGAGAGCGGCCTGGGCGACGACCTCGGGCTCGACGACGAGGACGCGCCGACCGCCGCGCGCGCCAGCGCGGCCGCCCGCAAGGTCAGCGAGGACCTCGACGCCGGCGACGATTTCGACGACGACGACGACGACGACGACCTCGGCGGCGACGACGACGTGGACCTCGGCGACCTCGACGGCGACCTCGACCTGGACGAGGCGCCGGTCGCGAAGGCGGCGTCGGGGAAGCAGAAGCCGGCGGCGAAGAAGAGCTCCTCGCAGGACGACGACGACGACCTGGACCTGGGCGACGACGAGGACCTGGACCTGGACGACGAGCCGGTCGCGAAGGCGGCGTCGGGGAAGCAGAAGCCGGCGGCGAAGAAGGGCTCCTCGCAGGACGACGACGACGACCTGGGCCTGGGGGACGACGACGACCTGGACCTGGACGAGGCGCCGGTCGCGAAGGCGGCGTCGGGGAAGCAGAAGCCGGCGGCGAAGAAGGGCTCCTCGCAGGACGACGACGACGACGACCTGGACCTGGGCGACGACGAGGACCTGGACCTGGACGACGCGCCGGTCGCGAAGGCGACGTCGGGGAAGCAGAAGCCGGCGGCGAAGAAGGGCTCCTCGCAGGACGACGACGACGACGACCTGGACCTGGGCGACGACGAGGACCTGGACCTGGACGAGGCGCCGGAGTCGAAGGCGGCGTCGGGGAAGCAGAAGCCGGCCGCGAAGAAGACCTCCTCGCAGGACCTCGAGGACGAGGACGCCGACCTCGAGGACGAGGACGGGGACGCCGACCTCGAGGACGAGGACGAGGACGAGGACGCCCCGGCCAAGTGCAAGGCCCCGGCAAAGGGCAAGGCCCCGGCCAAGGGCAAGGCCCCGGCCAAGGGCAAGCCTTCGAAGGACTCGGGGAGCGAGGACGAAGGCTCGGACGAGGACGCGGGCGCGGACGAGGACGAAGGCTCGGACGAGGACGCGGGCTCGGACGAGGACGCGGGCTCGGACGAGGACGCGGGCTCGGACGAGGACGCGGGCTCGGACGAGGACGCGGGCTCGGACGAGGACGCGGGCTCGGACGAGGACGCCGGGTCGGGCAAGAAGCCGGCGGCCGAGCCGGCGAAGAAGCTCGGGTTCTTCGCGCGGATCATGGGCCGCAAGCAGGGCCAGCCTGCGCCCTCCGGGCGCGGCAAGCCCGACAAGGGGAAGGTCCCCGCGAAGGGCGCGGCCGCGAAGGGCGACGGCGGCGTGGACGCCAAGGCGTCGACGAAGCGTCTGCCTGGCGGCGCCGGCAAGTCGGGGGCCGCGAAGGCGGGCGCCGGCAAGGCGGCCGCCGCGGGGGGCGACGACGACAAGCCCGCCGGCAAGAGCGGCGCCGGCAAGAAGGTCGACGCGGGCAAGCTCGCCGAGCTGGCGAAGAAGAACCGCGCCAAGCGGTTCGGACGCTGAGCGGCGGCGCGTCTCCGCTGCGCGCCGTCGTGAGCCCTCCGCCCGAGCGGGTCGCAGGCGGCCTCGAGCGCGTCCACGTGCGGGCCCCTGCGGCCGCCGCGACGACCGCCGCGCTCGGCCGCGCCGACCGGGCGGCGAGCGTGGTCGCGCGCCTCGCGGGGGGCGAGCCCGACGATCGCTACGCGCCCGAGGGCGAGGTCGGGCGCGGGGGCATGGGCAAGGTGCTCCGGGTCCGCGACCGCGACCTGAACCGCGCGGTCGCCATGAAGGTCCTGCTCCGCGGCGACGACGGCGCGGCGCTCGAGCGGTTCCTGGCCGAGGCGCAGATCACGGGGCAGCTCGAGCACCCGGCCGTCCTCGCGGTCCACGACGTCGGGCTCGACGCCGACGGCGCCGCCTTCTTCACCATGCGCCTCGCGGAGGGGCACGAGCCGCTCGACCGCGTGATCGAGCGCCTGCGCGCGGGCGACCCGGCGACGCACCGCGAGTGGACCTTCGAGCGCCGGGTGGCGGTCGTGCAGCGGGTCGCGCAGGCGCTCCACTACGCGCACCGGCGGGGCGTGCTGCACCGCGACGTGAAGCCGAGCAACGTGCTCGTGGGGCCGTTCGGCGAGGTGTTCCTCGTCGACTGGGGCGTCGCCACGCTCATGGAGCCGGTCGCGCCCGCAGCCGGGGGCGCCGCGACGCGGCAGGACGCGCCCGCGCCGTGCGGCGCGGTCCCCGCCACGTGCGCGGTCCCCGCCGGGGGCTCGGCGGGAGCCGGAGGCGCGGCCGGCGGCGGGGCGTCCGGCGACGCCGCGGTCGCCGCGCCCGCGGCCCCGGTCCGCGCCGAGCTGCCGGCCGACGAGGAGGGCTCCTGGGCCGGGACGCTCGCCTACATGGCGCCCGAGCAGGTCCTCGGGGCCCAGGGCGAGCTCGGCGCGCCGACCGACGTCTACGCCCTCTCGGCGCTCCTCTACGAGCTCCTCTCGCTCCACTACTACCTGGGCGAGCTCGAGGGGAAGGTCTCCGACGTCGTGGCCGCGATCCTGCGCCGCCGGCCGCTCGACGCCGAGGCCTACTGGCACCGCGTGAACGGCCGGGTCCCCCGCGCGCTGTCGCGGATCTGCCGGCGCGGGCTGCAGAAGCGCCCGGCCGACCGCTGGCGCTCGGCCGAGGAGCTCGCCCGCGCGCTCCAGGCCTGGCTCGAGGGGCGCGCCCCGGTCGTCTGCCCGGGCACGGCGATCCAGCGCGGCCTCGCGGGCTACCTGCGCTGGATCGACCGGCGCCCCACGCTCGCGCCGGCCGTCACGATCGCGGCCGCCGCGGCGCTCCTGGCCTGGACCGCGGCCGCGACCGTCCTCGCGCTCCGGTAGGCGAGGGCCCGCGCGGCGGCCTGCCTGCCCGCAGCCGCTCAGGCGTCGGGCCCCTCCCTGCACGACCCCGGGAACGGGAACCGCTGCGGACTCCGGCGCGGTCCGCCCCCTGAGCGGCCGCGCTCGGCTCAGGCCGCCCGCCGGGCCTGCCAGGCCTCCAGCGTCAGCTTCACCTCGCGCGGCTTGCTGCCGCGCGGCGGGCCCACGATCCCGTCCTCCGCCATGAGGTCGAGGTAGCGCGCGGCGCGCCCGTAGCCGAGCTCGAGCTTGCGCTGGATCAGCGAGACCGACCCGCGCCCCGCCGTGACGACGACCTCGATCGCCTCCTGGTACGTCGGGTCGCGCCGGTCGTCCTGGGCGGGGTCCTCCGCGGTCGCGGCGGCGGGCGCGCCTGCGCCGTCGCCCGCCGGCGGCGCCGCCCCTTCGCCCGGCGCCGGCGCCGCCGGCTTGCCCTGACGCGCCGTCGAGCCCGACCCCGGCCGGCGCGCCGCCGCCGCCTCGGTGTGCGCCGCGAGCTCGTCCGAGTAGTCGGGCCGCGCCTGGCGCGTCCAGGCCCGCACGACGGCCTCGACCTCCTCGTCGGTCACGAGCGCGCCGAGCGCGCGCATGGGCTGGCTGCGCCCCGGCGGGAGGAACAGCATGTCGCCGTTGCCGAGCAGCTTGTCCGCGCCGATCGCGTCGAGGATCGTCCGCGAGTCGACCTTGGCCGTCACCCGGAACGAGATCCGCGCCGGGAGGTTCGACTTGATCACGCCCGTGATCACGTCGACCGACGGGCGCTGCGTCGCGAGCACGACGTGGATCCCGACCGCGCGCGACTTCTGGGCCAGGCGCGTGATCGAGGCCTCGACCTCCTTCTGCGCGATCATCATGAGGTCGTTCAGCTCGTCGACGACGAGCACGACGTAGGGGAGCTTCCAGGGGACGCGCCGCCGCTCGAGCTCGGCCTCGCTCGCGCCGTGGCGGCGCGCGACCTCGGCCTTGCCGAGCTCGTTGTACTCGCGGATGTGCCGGACGCCGGCCTGCGCGAGCCACCCGTAGCGCTCCTCCATCTTGCGCACGGCCCAGTCGAGGACGGCGCCGGCCTTGCGCATGTCGGTCACGACGGGGGCGAGCAGGTGCGGGACCTGCGCGAACTGGGTCATCTCGACCTGCTTCGGGTCGATCAGGATGAGCTGGCACTCGGCCGGCGTGCGCGTCATGAGGAGCGACACGACGATCGAGTTGATGCACACGCTCTTGCCCGAGCCGGTCGCGCCCGCGATCAGGAGGTGGGGCATGCGCGCGAGGTCGGCGATCAGCGGGCGCCCCGCCGAGTCCTTGCCGAGGAAGATCGGGAGCGCGGGGTCCTTCTTGCGCCAGCCGGGGTGCTCGACGAGCTCGCGCAGGCGCACGACCTCGGGCTCCTCGTTGGGGACCTCGAGCCCGACCCAGCCCGTGCCCGGGATCGGCGCCTGGAGGCGGATCGCCGGGACGCGCAGCGCGAGCGCGAGGTTGTCGAGGAGGCCCGCGACGCGCTGGACCTTCACGCCCCGCCCGAGCTCGAGCGCGAACTGCGTGACGGCCGGCCCGTGCTCGACGGCCACGACCTTCGCCGCGACCTTGAACTCGCCGAGCACGTCCTCGATCTGGCGGCCGCGCTCGTCGCGCGCCCGGGGCGCGCCGCCGCGGC
>JANJTH010000356.1 GCA_024711205.1 Planctomycetota bacterium
CGGGGCCGCCGCGCGCGCGGGCGCCTCGCGGCGCCTGGCCCGCTCCACGGGCTGAACGGGGCGGGGCGCCGAGGCCCCGGGAGCCCCGGGCCGCGCGCTGGCCGCACGGCCGAATTTCCCGATTCCGGGCGAGCGCGCGGCGCACGGCGGATTCCCGAACCCGGGCCTCGTCGGCCGCGCTCGGGCGGGCCCGGGTTTGCTCGCGGGCCCCTGCGTGACCACCCCCGCCGCCCTCGCCGCCCCGTCCCCGCGCTCGCACGCGCCGCGGTCCGCCCCGCTCGGGGCGGCGCGGCGACGCCACCCCGGCGCTCGCCAGGCCGCCGCGCGGACCTTCGCGCTCGGGGCGGCGGGCGTGCTCGCCGCCGGGTGCGGCGGCGGCGGGAGCCGCGGGGGCGGCCTCGCGGCCGCCGCCGTCACGAGCGCGGCGCCGAGCGCCGTGACCTCGGCCGGCGCCGCGCCCGCGACCTCGGCCGTCGCCGCGCCGCCCTCGGGCGCCGCCCTCGCCGCCGGGTGGGCGGCCGACGTCGAGCGCCGGCGCCTGGCCTACCTCGAGTTCTGCGTCACGCCGCCGGCCGGGTCGAGCGAGGGCGTCTACCAGCAGGTCGCGCGGCTCACGCTCGGCCGGGGCCCGCTCGACCGCCGGCCGATCGACGCCTCGATCGACGTCATGGCGCGGCGCCCCGACACGGCCGACTTCGGCGCCACGTCGCTCGTGCGCCTCTACGGGCTCCACGCGCAGCACCCGCTCGTGCCCGCCGACGTGCGCGACCGGATCCGCGACGCGCTCGTGGGCTTCAAGTACTGGATCGACCAGCCCGGCCGCGACGACATGTGCTACTGGTCCGAGAACCACGCGATCATGTTCGCGTCGTGCGAGTACCTGGCGGGGACGTTCTTCCCCTCGGCCACGTTCACGAACGACGGGCTCTCGGGCGACGAGCACCGCCGGCTCGGGCTCGCGCGCGTGCGGCGCTGGCTCGCGCAGCGCCTGCGGACCGGGCTCGTCGAGTGGAACTCGCCCGTCTACTACGCGCACACGCTCTCGCCGCTGCTCAACCTCGTCGACCTGGCGCCCGACCCGGACGTCGCCGCGCAGGCGGCCATGGTCGTGGACCTGCTCCTGTTCGACGTGGCCCGCTTCTCGTGCCGCGGCAGCATGGGCGCGACCGCGGGGCGGGCCTACGAGGAGTACAAGCTCTCGGGCCGCCCGGGCTCCATGGGCGACGTGATCGAGGTCGTGTGGGGCTCGCGCGGCGGGTTCTCGAGCCGCTCGAGCACGGGCGGGGTGCCGTTCGCGACCTCGCGCTACCGCGTGCCGCACGCGCTCCTCGCGATCGGCCACGACCCGAACCCCCGCGTCGAGCGCGCGCGCGTCGGCCTCGCGCCCGCCGAGGGCCCGGCCGCGGGCGTCGGGCTCACGGACCTCGACGACGGCCTGTACTGGTGGAGCCAGGGCGCCTACTTCCACCCGGACACGATCGCGCTCACGCACCGCATGCTGACCACCTGGGGCCTGTGGGGGCGGCCCGAGTTCGGCCAGATCGCGCCGCTGCGCCACGTCCCGCCCGCCCTGCTCCCCGGGCTCGCCTCGACGCTGTCGCCGCTCAGCGAGGGCTCGGTGCTCGGCCCCGTCCACCTCGTCGGCTGGCGCGCGCCCGAGGCGCTGCTCACGAGCGCGCAGAGCTACCGGCCGGGCCAGGTCGGGTTCCAGCAGCACGCCTGGCAGGCGACGCTCGGCCTCGACGCCTGCGTGTTCACGACGGCGCCCGCGACCATGGGCCGCGACGGCCCGGGCGAGTGGACGGGCAGCGCGTCGCTCCCGCGCGTCGTGCAGGTCGAGAACGCGGCCGTGATCCTCTACAACCCGGGCGGCCTCGTGCGGACGCTGTTCCCGGGCGCGACGCACGCGTGGTTCCCGCGCGCGGCCTTCGACGAGGTCGTCGAGCGCAACGGCTGGGTGTTCGGCCGCAAGGACGACGGCTACGTCGCGCTGTGGTCGGCGCGGCCGCTGGCCTGGGCGCAGCTCGGGCCCTACGCCGACAAGGAGGTGTTCGCGACCGGCCACCGCAACGCCTGGGCCTGCCGCGTCGGCCGCCGCGCCGACGACGGGGACTTCGCCGACTTCATGGACGCCGTGCTCCAGGGGCCGATCGCGCTCGCGGGCGACCTCGACGGCGGCCCGTCCGACCCGCTCGAGGTCACGTGGGCCGCCCCCGGCGTCGGCACGCTGATCGTGCCGTGGCGCGGCGAGCCGCTCCGCGACGCCGCCGTCGTCCCGCAGGCCGGCTTCCCCCGGCACGACGGCCCGTCGGGCCGCCAGGCCTGGCTCGCGCCCGCGCTCGAGCTCGAGCAGGACGGCCTGCGCCTCCGCCACGACGTCGCGACGTCGACCCGGACGGGCGACGGGCTCTGAGCGGCGCTATCCTCGCCTCCGCGCCGGGCGACCGCGGCGCGGAGGGCAAGGCGCAGCGTGGACGCGACCGACATCGGGGCCTCGCTGCTCGTGGCCGTCGTCGCGGCGGTGAGCGTGTACTTCACCTACCGCGCGCTCCAGACCTGGCGCGTCGTCTTGACGAGCCGGGTCTGGCCGCAGGTCGACGCGACCGTCGCCAAGGCGTGGGTCCACCGCAGCGAGACGCGCAAGCACCTCCGGGAGGGGGACTCGCGCGCCGGCTACGGGCACGTGGTCCGCGACCGGCACGCGGGCGACGTCGGCGTGAGCTACCACCACGCGCCGCGGGTCGAGCTCACGCTCCGGCGCGGCGGGCGCGAGGTCACGGCGACGAACGAGGACCCCTGGAACCAGGCCTTCTCCTACACGAAGGAGGAGGCCGAGGCCTACGTCGCGCGGTACGTCCGGGGCGCGACCGTGCGCCTGCGCGTCCACCCGCGCGACCCGACGCTCGTGCGGCTCCCCGGCGAGGACTGGTCGTGGTGCACGAGCGCGCTCGGGGGCGCGACGGGCGTCGTGCTCTCGGCCGGGGCGGTCGCGGCCGTCTGCAACGACCTGGCCCGGCTCGTGGGCGTCGAGGTCCCCCTGCTCCTCGACCGGAGCGTCGTGCTGTGGGGCATGTTCGCGGCCTGGCCGCTGTGGGTCCTGTTCGCGGTCCTCCTCGACCTGCTGCGGGCGGGGGACCACACGAGCGGCTGACCTGGGCCCGTGCTCGCGGGGCGCGGGATCGAGTAGACTCCGCCGGCGTGGGAGAGCGGGTCACACCGGCAGGCGACCTGTTTCGCTGGCGCCCCGCCGGGGTGGGCCGCCGGGCGGTCCCGTGCGCGCGCTGCGGCGCGCACACCCCGGTGTGGTTGCTCGAGAACCTGCTCGAGGCCCTGTGCGCGGGCTGCGGGCGCAACCTCGCGCTCGAGCGGGCCCGCGTCGTCGAGCGCGCGGAGGGCGCCCTGGGCCTGGCGCGCCGCCTCGTCGCCGCGGGCGCGCTGGACCCCGCGACGCTCGAGGCCTGCGCCGGGGAGGCCGCCCTCGACGCGGCCGCGGGGCGGGCCTGGCTCGACCGCCTGATCGAGCGCGGGGACCTGCGCCGCGACCTCCGGCTCACGCTCGAGCTCGACCACGAGGGCGGCGCCTTCGCCTACGGCGCGGCGCCCCTCGCCGCGCTCGCGCTCCCGGCCGAGGTCGAGGCCGCGCTCGAGGCGCGCCGCCAGCAGGGGGGCGCGCTCCCGGCGCTCCTCGCCGAGCGGGTGCTCGACCGCCAGGCCGCGACGATCCGCTCGGTCGGCGCGGAGCTCGGCCTCGAGGCCCTGCGCGCGGGCGACGCGCCGGACCCGAGCGTGTCCCGGGCGCTGCCCCCGCGGGCGCTGGCGCTCTACCGCGCCGTGCCCGTGCGGCGCGACGGGGACGCGCTCGTCGTCGCGCTCTGGAACCCGCTCGACGCCGAGCTCGTGGCGGACCTCGAGGCCCTCGTCGAGGGCCCGGTCCACGCGGTGCTGGCGGAGCCGGACGCGCTCGACGCGTGCCTCGCGGGCCTGGGCGCGGCGGCGCCCGGCGAGCCTGCGGGCGCCGCGCCGCCGCTCGAGGCCGAGGCGGCGCTCGCCCTCGAGCTCGTGGGCGACCCGCTCGACGACCTGCTGCTCGAGGCGCTCGAGGAGGGCGCCCGGGAGGTGTGGCTCGAGCCCCGCCCGCGGTCGGCCGCGTCGCGCCTGCGCGTGGGCGGCGAGTGGCGCAAGGAGCGCCAGCTCCCGCGCGAGGCCGCGGCCCTCGTGGCCGAGCGGCTCGAGGCGCTCGCGGGCGGCGCGCGGGAGGGCCGGGTCCGCTGCGAGGTCTCCGGCCTGCCCGTCGGCCTCGACTTCCGGCTGCTCGACACGCCGCTCGGCCCGTCCGTCGGCCTCGAGCTCGAGGCCGAGGACGCCGAGGGGCCGGCCGCGCTCGGGGAGCTCGGGCTCGGCCTCGAGGCGCTCGCCCGGCTCGAGGCCCTCCTGCTCGAGGGCCCCGGGCTGGTCGTGGTCGCGGCGCCGCGCCGCGGCGGCAAGACGCGCGCCTACCTGGCGCTGCTCGAGCGCGCCGTGCGCCTCGGCGGCGCCGTCCTCTCGCTCGAGCGCGCCCCCGACGGGCGGCTCGAGGGGGCCACGCAGGTCGAGCTGGCCGCCGCCCTCGCGCGCGGCGGGGACGCGCTCCTCCGCCCGGCGCCCGACTGGCTCGGCGTCGACGGCCCGCTCGACGCGCGCGCGGTGGGCCTCGTGGCCGACGCCTGCCTCGCGGGCGCCACGGTGGTGTGCACGGTCACGGCGCCCGACGCCGGGCTCGCGCTCGCGCGGCTCGAGCTCGCGGGCCTCCCGCGGGACGTCCTCGCCGGGCGGCTGCGCGCCGTCCTGGCCCGCCGGGTCGTCCCGCGCACGTGCCCGCGCTGCCGCGTCCCCCGGCCCAGGTCCCCCGCCCCGCTGCGGCGCCTCGGCTGGGACCCTCGGCTCCTCGAGGAGCTCGCCCCGTCGCTCGGGCTCGGCTGCCCGGCCTGCGCCGACACGGGCGCGGCCGGCGTCCTGCGGCTGGCCGAGCTCGCGCTGCCGGGGCCGCAGGGCCTCCGCCCGTTCGCGGGGGGGCCGACCCTGGCCGAGCGCGCCCGGGCGCTCGTGGCGGCCGGCGACGTCCCGCTCGAGGCGGTCGCCGACCTCCTGTAGCCGCCCCGCCCCGGGCCCTTGAAGCGCTCGGGTCCCGTCTTTAGGCTGAGGCGCCGCCCGGGCGAGGATTTACGCCTCCGCCCTGGCGCGTCGAGGTGATGGTCCATGGCCAACGACGAAGACGACGTGCTCGGCTGGCTCGAGGGCGAGGAGACCGGCGGCGCCGAGGGCGAGGACGCCGACTTCCAGGAGGCGCTCGACTTCCTCAAGGCCGACGGCGACGTCACGCAGGTCGGCGCGGTCGCCGAGACGGCGGGCCTCGACTGGCTCGGCGGCGAGGAGGACGAGGCCGGCGACGCGCCGGCGCTGCTCAAGGGCAAGGAGGACGAGGAGGACGAGGGCGCGAACGTCAGCATCTTCTCGACCGCGCTCGACGAGTTCTTCGAGGGCCTCGACACGACCCAGGGCGGCGCGGCGGCCGCCGCGCCCGGGGCCCCCAAGCAGGCCGACCCGAACAAGACCATGGCGTCCGAGGACGAGGCCGCCAGCACGCTCGTCACGGGCCGGCGGCGGCAGCGCAAGAAGGGGCCGGTCGTCGACCCCCGCGTCGACAAGGTCATGAACACGCTCGTGCGCTACCTGACGCGCAAGGAGCCCGTCCGCGAGTCGCAGCTCGACACGATCTACCGGCTGACCGTGGGCAAGCTCGTCGACCCGCTCAGCGCCGAGGTGATCATCGTCTTCTCGCTCGACGAGAAGCGCGCCGCGCACTTCGCGCACCTCTTCTACTCGAAGGCGCTGTTCCGCAACCACCCGGGGCTCGAGGACCGCTTCACGCGCAGCCTCGAGAAGCTGGGCCAGACCGTGATCCCGCCCGGCAAGGGGATCGTCGGGCGCGCCGTGGACGGCAAGAAGCCGATCACCTCGCTCGACGCGCGCGCCGACCGGGACTTCGAGAACCACCTGGGCAAGGCGACCGGCTACGAGGTCCGCACGATGGTCACCGTCCCGGTCATCGACGGCGAGGAGACCTACGGCGCGATCCAGGTCATGAACAAGGACCCGGGCAGCGGGGAGGAGTTCTTCAGCTTCCAGGACCTCAAGCTCGTCGAGGAGGTCGGCCGCTACCTCGGGCGCCTGATCCACCTCGTGCGCGAGCCGAACCTCGAGCGGACCGACTCGGAGATCGCCGGCTACTACGCGCGGCTCGCGAACGCCGACGTGTTCGACTGCACGAACCCCGAGATCGAGTGGGACGACCGCCTGTGGGAGGTCGTGGGCAAGGAGCAGGTCGAGCGCTACCAGATCCTCCCGCTCAAGAAGCTCGACTCGAAGACGCTCCAGGTCGTCATGTCGAACCCGCTCGACCAGCCGCGGCGGACGGCCTTCGAGGCGGCGACCGACCTCCAGATCGGCGAGGTGCTCGTCTCGACCGAGGCCCAGATCAAGCAGGTCCTCGGGGCGAAGATGGCCAAGGCCAAGCAGCCGACGGACGCCGACTTCGGCGACCTGGCCGCCGAGCTCGGCGGCGGCGGCGAGAAGGTCGAGGTCAACGACGGCGACGGCGAAGAGGCCAGCCCGATCATCAAGCTCGTGAACCGGATCATCGAGGACGCCTACGCCCGGGGCGCCTCGGACATCCACATCGAGCCCTACGAGATGAAGGCCCGCGTCCGCTACCGGATCGACGGCGACCTCCAGGAGCGCATGGACCTCCCGCTCAAGGCGATCCCGGCGATCGTCTCGCGCATCAAGATCATGTCGAACCTCGACATCGCCGAGCGGCGCCTCCCGCAGGACGGCAAGATCAAGTTCAAGCGCTTCTCCCGGCGCGGGATCGACATCGACCTCCGCGTGGCGACCGGCCCCATGGTCAACGGCGAGAAGGTCGTCATGCGCATCCTGGCCAAGGGCTCGATCTCGCTCGGCCTCGACGTCATGGGCTTCGCCGAGGGCAACCTGGCCAAGTACCGCTGGGGCACGAAGCAGCCCTACGGGATGATCCTGAACGTCGGCCCCACGGGCTCGGGCAAGACGACGACGCTCTACGCCGGGCTCCGCGAGGTGAACGACGTCAGCGTGAACATCCAGACCGCCGAGGACCCCGTCGAGTACCCGCTCGAGGGGATCAACCAGATGCAGATGCAGAAGGACATCGGCCTGACCTTCGCGGCGGCGCTCAAGTGCTACCTGCGCATGGACCCCGACATCATCCTCGTCGGCGAGATCCGCGACCTCGAGACGGCCGAGATCGCGATCGAAGCCTCGCTCACGGGTCACCTCCTGTTCTCGACGCTCCACACGAACGACGCGGCCGGCACGGTCACGCGCTTCATCGAGATGGGGATCGAGCCGTTCATGGTCTCGTCCTCGCTGCTCGTATGCTGCGCGCAGCGCCTCCTGCGCCGCCTGTGCGACAAGTGCCGGGTCCCGTGGGAGCCCGACGAGCGGGCCCAGAGGATCCTCGCGCGCGACCCCCGCCCGGCCCCCGGGCAGATGTACATCCACAAGGACCAGCGGACCGGCAAGGGCGTGTGCCAGAAGTGCGGCGGCTCGGGCTACAAGGGCCGCATCGGCACGCACGAGGTGCTCACGCTCAACGAGGAGATCCGGGAGCTGATCAACAAGGAGGCCTCGTCGGACCTGCTCAAGGACGCGGCCGTGCGCGCCGGCATGCTCACGATGTACCAGGACTCCCTCTACAAGGTGAAGGAGGGGATCACGGACCTCGAGGACGTCTCGGTGAACGTCCGCGCCGACGAGAAGAAGGGCGCCAAGCAGGACGACTACGACTGAGATCGAGGGGGACGGGGCGGCGCGCAGCGCCGCCCCGTCCCCCTCGATCCCAGGCGGGGGGGCGGCTTCGTCATGGCCGACCGGAGCGCCAGGCCCAGGGGACTCGCGCTGGCGCGTCGGGTCGAACGCGCGAGGGGCGGTCAAACTCAGCCGACATTGTGTTTGTCATGCACGACACGTAGACTTTCACAGATTCACGGGGAACCCCGCAGGGGTTCCCCGTGAATCTGTACAGGAGCGAGCGGGCGAGCCGGCTCGTGGACGCGCTCGCCGACGTGCTCCGACGGCCGTCCGCCGGGCCGCTGGGCGAGGAGACGGTCGTCGTGGGCGCCGACGGCGTGCGGCGCTGGCTCCAGAAGCAGCTCGCCGAGCGGCTCGGGGTGTGCGCGCGGGTGCGCTTCCCCTACGCGCGGGCCGTCGTCGACGAGGCGGTCGCCGCGGTGGCGGGCGGGCCCGCGCCCGAGGACGACCCGTGGCGCGACGAGGTCCTGCCGTGGGGCGTCCTCGCGGCGCTCCCGCGGGCGCTCGCGGACCCGCGCCTCGAGCCGCTCCGGATGTACCTGGCCGGCGGGGCGGGCGGCGAGGCCGCCGGCCTGGACCTGGGGGGGCTGCGCGCGTTCGAGCTCGCGCGGCGGGTCGCGCGGACGTTCGCGCGCTACCTGACCGACCGGCCCGAGCTGCTCCTCGCCTGGGACGCGGGCGACGACGCGGGGGCCGCGGGCGAGGCGTGGCAGCCCGTGCTGTGGCGCGCGCTCGGGCGCCAGCTCGGGGACGACCACCCCGCGGCGCGCGCGGCGCGCTTCCACGCGGCGGCGGCCCGCGCGCGCCGCGGC
>JANJTH010000359.1 GCA_024711205.1 Planctomycetota bacterium
GCGCGCGCGGCGCTCACGGACGCCCTCCTGGCCGCGCGCGCGGGCGCCTCCTGGCCCGACCCGGGCGACGCGCTCGCCGCGGTCGAGGCCCTGTGCGCGGTCGCGGTCGAGCCGCCGTCCCTCGGCGTCACGGCGCGCCTCGAGGCGACCCCCCTCGTCGACGCCTGGTCCGGCGGCGGGCTCGCCGCGTGGACGGGAGCCGGGCGCACCGAGCGGGGCGTCGTCCGCCGCGCCCGCCTGACGCTCGGCCTCGCGCTCCCCGAGGGCCAGGCGCCGGCGCCGGGCCCTCCCCCCACGGCCGCGTGGTCGGCACTCGCCGAGGTCCTCGTGCGCGTCGAGCCCGCCCGGCGCGAGCCGGGCCGGGGCGGGCCGCTCACGCGCCGGCTCGAGCACCTCGACGGCCGGCCGGTCGGGCACGCGGTCGCGGCGGGCACGCCCGTGCGCCTCGTCGTCGAGGGCGTCCCCGGCGTCGCGGCGCCGGCCGCCGGGCTCGTGCTCGAGCTCCCCCTCCCGGGCGGGTGCGCGCTGCTCGAGGCGCCGGCCGGCGCCTCGCGCGCGGCCGGCGGCCTGCGCGCGGCCTGGGACGGCGGCCGGCTCGAGTGCCTGCTCCTCGCCGTCACGCCCGGCGCCTACCGGCTCGGACCCGCCCGCGCGTTCGACCCGCGCGCGCTCGAGGCGCGCGCCGCGTCGGGCGAGGTCGTGCTGCGGATCGAGTAGGGCGCCCCGGCCCGCCCGGCCCCGCCGTTGCGCACGCTCGCGCCTCCTGCCACCTTGGAGACGAGGTCGGGAGGAGCAGAACGCGGCGTGGACGAGCAGGGCTCCGAGATGGAGCGGATCACGGCGCGGATCCAGCAGGTCCAGTTCGCCAAGGCGCTCATGTCGCGCGGCGCCCACCCCGAGGCCCTGCAGGTGCTGCGGTCCGTCCGGTCGAAGTACCAGGACGACGCGATGCTCCGCATGATCGACTGGCTGATCCGCGACACGGAGGCCAAGGTCCAGCCCCCGCCTGGAGGCTGACCGCCGGCGCATGGCCGGTATGCTCTGCGCCGCCCGCGCGCGCGGGCGTGGGCCTCGCCGAGGCCCGGGAGGCGGGAGCGTGTCCGACCAGCCCACGTCCCAGGCGGCCCAGGGCCCGACCGAGCTCGGCGACGAGGCGCCCGCGCCGCAGGGCGCGCCCGAGCGGCTCCTCCGCCCGAGCGTGCCCGCGCTCGACGCGCTGCTCGGCCGCGCGCTCCCCGTGCTCGACGACGGCTTCGTGCGCGTCGTCGACTACATGGGCGACGACGGCTCGATCGTGCAGGCCGCCCGCGTCTCTTACGGCGCCGGCACGAAGCAGGTCCACGAGGACCGCGGCCTGATCCGCTACCTGATGCGCCACCGGCACACGACGCCGCTCGAGATGTGCGAGCTCAAGCTCCACCTGCGCGTCCCCATGGACTGCTGGCGCCAGTGGATCCGGCATCGCACGGCGTCGGTGAACGAGTACAGCACGCGCTACTCGGTCGCGATCGACGCGGCGCAGCGCACGGCCCCGGGCGAGTGGCGGCTCCAGGCGAAGAGCAACCGCCAGGGGAGCGCCGGCGCGGTCGACCCGGGCCTCGGCGAGCGGCTGTCCCAGGCCGAGGCCGCGCTCCTCCGCCAGGCCCGCGAGGTCTACGAGGAGCGGCTCTCGCACGGGGTCGCGCGCGAGCAGGCGCGCAAGGACCTCCCGCTCTCGACCTACACGGAGGCCTACTGGAAGGTCGACCTCCACAACCTGCTCCACTTCCTCGCGCTCCGCATGGACGCCCACGCGCAGCAGGAGATCCGCGACTACGCGCGCGTGATCGGCGAGGAGGTCGTCGCGCGCTGGGTCCCGCACGTCTGGGAGGCCTTCCTCGACTACCGGGTCGAGGCGACGGCGCTCTCGCGGCTCGAGCGCCTGATCCTGGGCGCGGTCGCCCGCGGCGAGCCCGAGCGCGCGCGCGCGCTCGCCGACGAGGCGGGCTGGCTCGGCCGGACGAGCGCGGGCAAGCTCAAGGCCCACCGCGAGCGGTCGGAGCTCGAGGCGAAGCTCGCGGACCTCGGGCTCGCGGCGCCCTGGTAGCGGTCGGGTCGATCGTCCGATCCGGACGCTTCGTCCAGACCGGTCCCGGAGCCCTCGGCTGTTCCAGCGCTTAGGGCTGGCTCGCGCCGTGCTCTCTCCGCCCGTCGGAGGTGCTGCATGGCGGCAGGTCGACGGTGGACGGGTCTCCGGGGGGGCGTCGCCTGGGCGCTCGGGCTCTCGCTCGCGGTCGGGCTCTCCGGCTGCGGCGGCTCGGGCGGCGGGAGCTCCCGGGCCACGACCGCCGCGCCGGCGACCGCGCCGGGCGTCGAGCTCTCGGGGCGGGCCGTCGACGCCGAGGGCGGCCCGATCGCGGGCGCGTTCGTGCTGCTCGCGTCCAGGACGACCGGGGAGGCGCCCGAGCTCGACGATCCGACGCCGTTCTTCACGGACGCCGAGGGCCGGTTCGCGGTCCGCGTCGAGGCCGACGCCTGGGACGTGTACGTCGTCGACGGGCAAGGGCGGCTCGCGCAGGGGACCGTCGACCTGCGCGCCGGCCAGGCCGTGGCGCTCGGCGACCTCGTCGCGACCGCCGACGAGGACGCGATCGCGCGCGCGCTCGAGGCGCTCGTCGAGCGCGGGCCCGAGGGCGTGAACGCGAGCGAGGACGACGGCCCAGGTGACGGCGCAGGCGCCGGAGGCTCGCTGCCGCTCGGCCCCGGCCTGCCGGCCGACCTGGGAGGTGCCCGGTGACCCGCTCGACCCCGACCTGCTCGCCGGCCCCCTGGGCCCGGCTCGCGCTCCTGGCCCCGCTCGCCCTCGTCCTGACCGCCGGCGCCGCCCGCGCCCAGACGGCCGGCGAGGGGCTCTACGACGTGCGCGGCACGGACGCCCTCCTGGGCGCCTACACGGGCCGGCTCGAGCTGCGCACCCCGGGCCCCGGGTCGACGGCGCCCGCGGGCGGGTTCGACGTCGTGCGCGAGGTCACCTACCAGACCCCGCCCTCAGGCCAGCCGAACGGGGCCGCCCTGCCCGTGACGTCGGTGTGGCTCGGGCGCGCCGTGCCCGCGGGCGGCGACCTGCGGCTCGAGTTCAGCCTCGCCCGCATGGGCTGGATCACCGAGGTCCCCGGGCATCGCCGCACGGCCGCCGACCAGGCGCGCGTCGGCGTCACGGGCCTCCTGCGCCGCGACGCCGCCGGCTGGGCGGCCTCGCTCGCGGGCCCGGGGCACGCCGCGACCGACGTCGTCACCTACGCGGGGCCCGTCGCCACGGCGCCGCTGTTCCGGCCCATGCGCCGGCTCGACCCGATCCACAGCCCGCCGCCCGGCTGGCTCAAGGCGCTCCTGTTCTTCCTCTTCCGCAGCTACCACGGCAAGCCCGAGGTCGCGCCGTGGGCGCGCGACCCGCGCTTCCAGGCCGCGGTGCACCAGCTCCTCGAGGACAGGACCGGGTTCGAGTGGCTGCGCGCGCGCAGCGGCCAGGCGCTGCTCCTCGTCGACCAGGTCGTCGACCCGATCACGCTGGCCGAGGCCGACGCGCGCCGGGCGGCCTACGGACTTCGCCTGCACGAGAAGGCGGCCCGCTACGACCAGGAGGCGCAGGGCCGGCTCATGGACGTGCCGGGCCTGATCTCGTCGGGCGCCCGCGACGTGCAGGGCCAGACCGAGAAGCGCGAGGACATGAGCACGTTCCTGTGGTCGGCCATGTGGTCCTACGGGCAGGCCGCGCGCTACCAGGTCACGCGCGACCCGGACGCGCTCGCGAACGTCGAGCGCACGACCGAGCGCCTGTGCGACATGATCGAGGTCGACGTCCGCCCGGGCGACTTCGCGCGCAGCCTGCGCCCGCTCGGGCGCGCCCCGCTCGGCGGGGCCTGGCACGCCGGCCAGGCCCCCTACGCGCAGTGGGCGTGGCACGACCGCGGCAACAACGACATGGTCAAGGGCGTGTGGATGGGCTTCCTGGCCGCCTGGGACGTCCTCCCGCCGACGCACCCGCTCCGCCCGCGGATCGTCGCCTGCGCGCGCGAGATCACCGAGCACTTCGCCACGAGCGTCGGCGCCGGGAGCCGCGGCGCGCGGAGCAAGGGCAACCTCGTGCTCCTGAACATGCTCATGCACTGGATGACCGGCGAGGCGCGCTGGGAGCAGGCCTGGCGGCGCGCGCTCCGGCACCCGCTCACGCTGCTCGAGTTCGCGACGGGCGGGACGTTCGCGGCCTGGGGGATCGGCGACTGGTCCGGCACGCACCTGGGCGCCTGCACGGCGCTCGGCTCGGTCGAGCTCGGCGAGCGGCTCGGCACCGGCTGGCGCCGCGTCTACCGCATGGGCCTCGAGAACGGCTGGCGGGTCCTCCGCCGCTACCGGCGCTGCACGGCGCTGTGGGTCGTCGCGCGCGCGGGCTTCCTCGACCCGAGCCAGGCCAGCGACGAGGCCACCTGGACGCTGCGCGAGTTCCCCTGGCCCAAGCCGCGCTGGGGCGTCGACCGCGCGCTCGACCCGACCTGGTGCCCGTCGCCGTATCCGAGCCTGCCCTGGAAGATGGACTGGATGCAGGGCACGCACCGGCTCCAGGGACTGGTCTCCTACCCCGCGTTCATGGGCCAGCCGAGCAACTACGTGTGGCGCTCGGGCGTGTTCGACCCGGGCGACGCGCTCGACACGTGGGAGCAGCCCGGCGTGGACTACCTGACCGCTTACTGGCTCGGCCGGCGGCTCGGCGTGTTCCCGGCCACGGAGTAGCCGGCCCCGGTACGGCCCCGCGGAGCTCTTCCCCGCGGCTCGCGCAACGCCCTTCAGCCTCTTCCCTTGCCCTTGCCCTTGCCCTTGCCCTTGCCCTCCCTCTTCTTCTCCCTCCTCCCCTCTTCTCCTCCCCTCTTCTCCACCACCTTCCGCCCCGTTGCGCCGCGCCCCGACCGCCCCCAGAATCCCGCCCCCCGCCTGGCCAAGGCCGTGCATGGGCGGGTGCGAGGGGGCGGCGTGGTCGTGTCCTGGCGGGGTCATGTGGCGGCGTGGACCGCGGTCGTCGTGGCGGTCGTCGCCGGGGACGCGCGCGCGCAGGCGCAGCCGGCCGCGGGGCAGGCCGTCGCGCAGGCGCGCGCGGCGCTCGACGGGATCGAGGCCGAGGTCGGGCGGCTCAAGCAGGGCGACCTCGCCCCGGGCAACGCCCTGATCAACCGGCTCGTCGAGGTCCGGCGCGCGCTCTACGCCGCCAGCGGCCAGGCCGACGAGGCCTGGGGGGCGGCCCTCAAGCGGCTCGAGCGGATGGACCGGCGGATCCGCGAGGTCTGCACGGGCAAGCCCTCCCCGGCGCCGGAGCCCGACGAGGCGACGCGCCAGGCGCTCGCGATCATCGAGGAGGTCGAGGCGGGGCTCCGGCAGCTCAACCCGGGCGAGGGGTCCAAGGCGAACGGGCTCGTGGCGCGGGCCGGCGAGGCGAAGCGGCTGCTTGGCACGTCCAAGACGCTCACGTGCGACGCCTGGATCGACGCCTGCGTCCAGGCCACCGGGCTCGAGGCCCGGATCCGCGCCCGCTACGCCGAGAAGCCGGCGGCCGCCGCGCCCCAGGGGCCGCCCACGCCGGGCGAGCGACCGCCGGCCGCGCCGCGGCCGCTGTCGGCCAGCGACGGCTGGGCGCTCCGCCAGGGGTTCTACCCCGTGTGGGACGACGCGACCGCCGCCCTCCCGCGGACCGAGGCGGCCGACCTCGGGCTCAAGCGCTTCGCCGAGCGGTTCCGCGGGGACGTCCGGCGCATGCTCGACGCGATCAAGGCGGTGGGCGAGCAGGCCCACCCCGACGTGCAGTGGTGCCGCCAGCGCCTGGCTGCCTTCAACGAGCTCCTCGAGCGCCGGATCGGCGAGGGGATCGACCTCCAGCAGGCGCGGCATCGCGACCGCCTGGCCGCCGTCGAGGACGTGAACCGCCGGCTCGCCGAGCTCCAGGCGTTCTTCGACCCGAAGACGTTCTCGTGCGGGCTCGAGGCCCCCTACACCGTCGAGCGCGTGGCCGCCTGGGCCGCCGACGTCCGCAAGTGGCAGGAGGTCGCGCGCGCCGGCCAGGCCGAGGTCCAGGAGATCGAGGCCCGCTACCCCGCGCTCGCGAAGGACCCCGCCGTCGTCGACGTCGGCCGGCGCTTCGCGCACTGGCTCCCGGGGCAGGTCGGGCAGGCGATCACGGCCGTCACCGGCTGGGCGCCGGACGGCGCGCGGCGGACCCAGGCGGGCAAGCTGCCCGAGCTCGTGGCGCGCGCGGAGGCCGCGACGAAGGCGAACCTGGGCGACGACCTGCTGACCGACGACGCCTGGGTCGGCCAGTGCCTCACGGAGCTGCGCGAGGGGGCCGAGGCGGCGCTCGCGCTCCAGCGGTTCGGCAAGGACGTGTTCGGCAAGGACGAGCCCGCGCTCGCCCGGACGGCGGCCCGGCTCGAGGCGTTCGCGCAGGGCGTCGAGGCGCGCGGTCAGAAGGTGCTGGCGGGGACGCGGATGCCCCGGGCCGCCACGTCCGACGCCGCCCTCGAGCGGCTCGTCCGCGACTGCCTCGCCAACCCCGAGTACGGCGTCGGCAAGTTCGAGCGGCTCGTGATCTCGAGCGCGCCCCGGCGGGAGACGGCCGTCCGGCGCGACTCGTGGGTCGACGGCAACTACCTCTACATCCGCACGTGGACGGAGGAGTGGGACGAGATGCAGGTCGCGCTCGCGGAGCACGTGGGCGAGCACCTGCGGATCGTCTACTACACGCTCAAGCTCGTGCACCGCTCGGCGGGCATGAAGCCGGAAGGGCGCTGGTACGTCCACCAGCGGATCGAGAGCGCCCGGATCCTTCCGGAAAACGTGGGGAAGTAGGTCGGCGACAGCCCTGGGCCCGCGCAACGCAGTTTGGGTGAAGGTCGCGAAACGCTGCGACGAACCCGAAACGAACGGCGAGGTGGCCCGCTGGTGGTCGGCCGGCTCTCAGCCTGGGAGCCGGCCTCTCAGGCTGGGACGAGGAGCGAGAGCAGGGCGATCGGGATCCAGATCGGCGCGAGCACGATCCCCGCGAAGATCAGGACCGCCGCATCCCCGTCGCTCAGACCGCCGAACCCCATGCACCCGGTCTCGGCGAGGCCGGACTTCGCCGGGGGAGCATTCGTGGCCGCCATGAGGCCCGCGGCCCCCTCCTGCCCCGCATGGGGGGCCCAGGACAGGAGCCGGCTCAGTCCGGACCGAATGCTGTAACCGCCTCGGTTCACGGGATCTACGCCACCTTGCTCACCGACGACCGCCGGGCGCGGCCCGGACGACATGGCGCAGCCCGGGGTCGACGCGAACGCGGTGGCCAGGGCGAGCAGCACGAGCAGCGACCGGGGGTTCCGGCGCGACCGCGAGCGGGTCCAGGGCGAAGTCACGCGCGTCTCGTTCGACATGGTGGCCTCCGACGTCCCTATCGGTTCGAGCAAGCAGCGGGCCACAGCCGACTCCTGGCAGGCCGGCGCGCGGCCGGTCATGATGGAGACGCACTTGGGGCCGGTCAGACTCAGGGGGGAGTGCATGACGCTCGACGTCTGGCTGCGCGAGGTCTACCGCTGGGCTGACGTTCGCGCGCCCGAGGTCTTACTCGCCTGCGCGCTCCTGCCTGTCGTCGGCACGATCGCGGCCTGGATCGGCAAGGGGGGCAAGACAGACACGGACGGCCGCGCGATCGCGAGCGCGCTGTTCGCCCTCGCGCTGCTCGCCGTGTTCGTCGAGGTCGCGGCGATCGGGATCGCCCGGTCCATGCTCGGGCTGAGCATCCTCGACGCGAACGTGCTCCTGCTCCTCGCGCCGTTCGTGTGCCTGCTCGGGACGGTCGTCGGGATCCGCCGCGTGTTCCCGCTGAGCGAGCTCGGCTCGGTCAAGACGGCGCTCGACCTGGCGCTCCTCGTCGCGCTCTGCCTGGCGGGCGCGTGGCTCATGTCGCGCTTCCGCTGGGGCGTCGTGTTCTTCGGCTCGCTCGCCCAGCTCGGCCTGCTGGCCCTCGTGGTCGTCGTGTTCGTGGCGCGGATCGTCCGCCGCGTCCAGCGCACCGCCAACGCCGACCTGGGCGCCTGACGGCCTGGCAGCCCGCCGCCGCGAGGCGCTTCCGGTCGATCGAGGTGCGGGGGCCTCCCGCGGTCCCACCCTCCGGGCCATCCCGAAGTTCAGGCCTCCAGCGGAGCTGGAGGCCTGAACTTCGGGGCCGCTAGCTCTCCGCGATCCGGAGCGGCCAGGTGTGCGACTCGCCCGACTTGTCCTCCTCGAGCCAGAACGTGAGCTCGCCCTGCTGGGCGTCCGCCGGCACGACGGCGTTCACGTAGCCGCGCTCGTCCGTCGTGCCCTCGAAGGTCTCCTCGCCGATCTTGAGCGAGAACGGCTTGCTCGTGAGCGGCTCGCCGTCCTCGTCCTCGATCTTGAAGCGGATCGTCTTCGTCGCGGGCGGCGCCGGCTCCTCGGCGGGGGCGCCCGCGGGGCGGGCGCCGCGGGGGATCCCCGTGCCCGAGGTGTCGACGCCGCTCGAGAACGAGACGACCTCCGCGACGACCTCGCGCCGCTCCCCGGGCTCGGCCTGCTGGCCGGAGCTCGAGGCCGGCTTGCTGCCGATCCCCGGGCGCTTGCAGTCGAACTGGGTCGAGTAGCCCGAGCTCCGCGTCCACACGTGGAGCGCGCCCGTCACGTAGTACTGCCCCGACCACGACTCGCCGAGGCCCGCGAGCTCGAGCACGAGCCCGGGCACGAGCTCGACGTCGCCCTCGGCCGTGCCGCGCCCGCGCACGGAGTCCATGGCCGCCTCGTTCATCGCCGAGGCCGCGAGCGCGTCCGCCTCCTGCGCGTCCGTCGCCGGCTTGATCACGATCGTCTTCGTCGCCTCGCCGAACGCCCGCCTCGCGTCGTCGACGAGCGTCGAGGCCGTGTTCAGGGTCGCGGGCGGCGCCGCGCACGTGCCGGTGATCACGGCCTTCGTCTTCATGTCCCAGGTCTTCGTCTCGACCTTCGTGGGGAGGTTCGCCGCGCTCATGCGCACGTAGAAGCTCTTGAGCGACGCGTCCCGCGACGAGTGCCAGTGGAGCGTCTTGCCGGGGCCCTGCGTCGACTGGGGCTTCTTGAGGATGAGCGTCGTCTGGTCGACCCGGATCTCGGTCAGGTAGCGCCGGCTCAGCTCCTTCAGGAAGTCGACGTTGCTCTGGTTGCTCTGGAGGACGTAGGGGATCGTGACCTCGGTGTCCTCGATGTCGGGGGAGAGGCCCTCCTCGCCCGCGATCGTGCTCACGATGTCCGAGAGCTTCTGCTCGAGGAACGTCCGCTGCTTGCGGCCGCGCCGCATCGTGTGCATGCGGTCGTAGGCGCGCACCGCGATGTACGGGCTCCCGTTGACCGGGAACACGGGCTCGGACGAGATGATCAGCCCCTTGAACAGCGACGTCAGGCTGCCCAGGTAGCCCAGCTTGACCTCGACCTCGACGCCGCCCGAGAGCTCGGGCGCGTCGCTCAGCGCCCCGCCCGGGTTGTCGAAGTAGAGGATCGCCATGTCGACGAGCGAGATCGACTGGTGGACCTCGACCTGGTAGAGCAGCGTCTCGAACGTCGGCGTGAGCGGGCTGCCGTCGAGCAGGACCTCCTGGTCCGGAACGAGGCGGTCCACGCCGCCCTCGCCGCCCGCGCCGCTCTGGTTGGCCGGCTGCTGCTGCTCGCCGGCCTCCCCGGCCTCGCTCGACTGCTGGGCGTCGAACTTCGCCCGGACCGTCTGGGCCATCGACCCTCCGCGTGCGTCTCGCCCTGGAGGGTAGCATACGCCGCAACCGGAAGTCCCGGAGAGACTTGGAGCAGCCCGTGACGTCCACGCGCCGACGGAAGTCCAGCGCCCTCGCGCACCTCGCCGCGGCGGGCGCCGCCGCGCTCGCCCTCGCCGGCTGCCCGCGCGGCGCCCCGGGCGGCCCGGGGCCGGGCCGCGTCGTCGTCTCGTGCGCCCTCGACCGCCTGTTCGCGGAGCCCGTGCTGCGCGACTTCACGGCGCGGACGGGGATCGAGGTCGACGCGCGCTGGGACGCCGAGGCGACGAAGACGACCGGCCTCGTCGAGGCGCTCCGCGCCGAGCGCGACCGCCCGCGCTGCGACGTGTTCTGGAACAACGAGCTCGGCCAGACCGTGGTCCTCGCGCGGGAGGGCCTGCTCGAGCCCTGGGACAGCCCGGCCGCGGCCGACCTCCCCGCGTGGGCCCGCGACCCCGAGCGGCGCTGGACCGGGTTCGCCGCCCGGGGCCGGGTGCTGATCGTCAACGCCGAGCTCGTGCCCGAGGCCGAGCAGCCGCGCTCGGTCGACGACCTGCTCGACCCGCGCTGGCGGGGCCGGTGCGCGATCGCCAAGCCCCTGTTCGGGACGACGGCCACGCACGCGGCCGCCTGGCTCGCCCAGCGCGGGCCCGAGGGCCTGTCCGCCTTCCTCCGCGGGCTCGTCGCGAACGAGGTCGTCGTGTGCGCGGGCAACGCCACCGTCAAGGACAAGGTCGCCGCGGGCGAGCTGGCCTGGGGGCTCACGGACACCGACGACGTGCACCTCGCCATGCTCGCGGGCAAGCCCGTGCGCTGCGTGTTCCCCGACCAGGGCGACGGCCCGGGGTCCTTCCTGATCCCGAACTCGATCGCGCTCGTGCGCGGCGGGCCGAACCCCGCGGCGGGCCGCGCGCTGATCGACTTCGTGCTCGCGCGCGAGGTCGAGGCCGCGCTCGCCGCGTCGCGCTCGGCCCAGATCCCGCTCCGGCCGGGGGTCCCCCGCCCGGCCTGGATCCCCGCCGACGTGAAGGTCCTGCCCGTCGACTGGCCGGCGATCGGGGCCGCGTTCCCCGAGGCCGCGCGGCTCGTGCGCCGCGACCTCCTGGGCGAGTAGCGGGCGCAGGGAGAGCGCTTCGCCCTGCGCCTGCCGGCTGGCCGCAGCAGGAGGGCAGCGTCCCTGCACGACCGCGAGGACGGGGACGGGAAGAGCTGCGGACGGCGGCCCCACCACCCCACGGAGGCGGCTGCCTCGGCGAGCGGTGCGCTCCTCCCCGGCTCCACGCGCTCGGCCACCCCGCCGGCACCGGGCCCGAGCCCCCGCGGTTAGGCTCGGCGCGTGGGCCCAGCCGCGCGCGGCAGCGACGACTTCGCCGGGCGCCTCGTCGCGCTGGCCGGCGCCGACCGGGCCGTGGTCGAGGCCGAGGCCGCGCTCGCGGCCGGCGGGCGCGTGGCGCTGGCGGACCTCCCGCCGGGCGCGACCACCCTGGTCGTGGCCGCGCTCGCGCGCCGGCGGCCCGTCCTCGTCGTGGCCCCCTCCGAGGACCTCCTGCCGGGCCTCGATGACGACCTGCGCGCGCTCCTCGCCCCGGCCGAGGGCGACGGCGGGCCCGGGGCGCAGGTCGTCCGCAACCCGCCGCTCGACGCGGCGCTCCGGGACGGCGCGCCGGAGGACGAGGGGCTCGACGACGACCCCGAGGACGACGGCCCCGAGGACGACGGCCCCGAGGACGTCGCGCGCGGCGCGACGGTGGGCGGGCGGCTCCGGGTGCTCGAGGCGCTCCGCCAGGCCCCGACCGGGCCGCCCGGCGGGCCGGTCGTCCTGAGCGGGGTCTCGGCCCTCCTCGAGCGCGTGCCCGAGCCGGTGGCCGTCGCCGAGGGCGTCCGCGAGGTGCGCGCGGGCGAGCGACTCGACCCGCACGCGCTCGTGGCCGACCTCGTGCGCGTCGGCTACACGCGCGTCCCGCTCGTCGAGGCGCCCGGCGAGGTCGCGCTCCGCGGCGGGATCCTCGACGTGTTCCCGCTCGGGGCCGCCGCGCCGGTCCGCGTCGAGCTGTGGGGCGACGAGGTCGAGGGCCTGCGCCGGTTCGAGCCCGGGAGCCAGCGCTCGATCGAGCCCGTCGCGCGCGTCGTGCTCCCGCTCGTCTCGCCGCAGGCCTGGGTGCGCCTGCGCCGGCAGGCGGGCGCCAGCCTGCTCGCGCACCTCCCGCCCGGCGCCGTCGTCGTGCTCCTCGACCCGGCGCGCGCCCGCGCGCGCCTCGCGCAGGCCGCGACGCTCCACGACCCGGCCGTACGCCGCGGCGACCTGCTCCCGCGCGAGGGGCTCGAGGCCGCGCTCGCGCGCGCCCCGCTCCTGCTCGCGGGGGAGGGCGCCGACGACGACCCGCTCGCGGCGCGGGCCGCCCGCCCGGAGACCGACCTGCGGCAGGGCGAGGTCCCGGGGGGACCCACGCCGGCCGCGGTCGCCGACGGCCTCGCGCAGCTCGTGCGCCGCGGCGAGCGCCTGACGGTCACGTGCCTGACCGACGCCGAGCGCGAGCACCTGGGCGGGCTCCTGCGCGGGAGCGGGCTCGCGCCCGTGGACGACGCGCCCCGCCTGCGCGGGCTCGACGACCCGCCCGGCGTCACGCTGCTCACCTTCCCCTTCGACGGGGCGCTCCGCGCGCCCGCGCGCGGCGCCTGGGTCCTCGCGGCGCACCGCCTGTTCGCGCGCCGGCGGCGCGGCGAGGTCGGGGCGCCGCGCGGGCCGCGGGGCGCCCGGCGGCCCGCGGCGTCGACGCCGGTCGAGAGCTTCGCCGACCTCGAGCCCGGCGAGCACGTCGTCCACGTCACGCACGGGATCGCGCTGTTCCGCGGGATCGTCCGCCGCGAGCGCGACGGGGTCGCGCGCGACTACCTCGAGCTGGAGCTCGACGGCGGCACGCTCGCGATCCCGACCGACCGGATCGGGCTGATCCGCCGCTACGTCGGCCCCGACGGCGCCCGCCCGCGCCTCTCGAAGCTCGGCGGCGCCGGCTGGCGCAACAAGACGAAGCGCGCGGCCGAGGCGGTCAAGGACCTCGCGGCCGAGCTGCTCGAGGTCCAGGCCGCCCGGCGCGTGCTCGCCGGGCACGCCTTCCCGCCCGACGGGCGTTCGCAGGCGCTGTTCGAGGAGTCGTTCGGCTGGGCGGACACGGACGACCAGGCGCGCGTGACCGAGGAGGTCAAGCGCGACATGGAGCGGCCGGCCCCCATGGACCGGCTCGTGTGCGGCGACGTCGGCTACGGCAAGACCGAGATCGCCGTGCGCGCGGCGTTCAAGTGCCTCGAGGCCGGGCGGCAGGTCGCCGTGCTCGTGCCCACGACGGTCCTCGCCCACCAGCACCTGCGGACGTTCCAGGAGCGCATGGCGGCCTACCCGTTCCGCCTCGAGGCGCTCTCGCGCTTCCGCACGCCCGCGGAGACGCGCGACGTGCTGCGGGGGCTCGCCTCGGGCGAGGTCGGGCTCGTGATCGGCACGCACCGCCTCCTCTCGCGGGACCTCGCGTTCCACGACCTGGGCCTGGTCGTGATCGACGAGGAGCAGCGGTTCGGCGTCGAGCACAAGGAGCGGCTCAAGAGCCTCCGGCGGAGCGTCGACGTGCTCACGCTCTCGGCCACGCCGATCCCCCGCACGCTCCACCTGGCGCTCTCGGGCGCGCGCGACATCTCGGTCCTCCAGACGCCCCCGCCCGGGCGCGCGCCGGTCGAGACGCGCGTCGCGCGGTCGACGCCGGCGCTCGTCCGGCGCGCGATCGAGCGCGAGCTCGCGCGCGACGGGCAGGTGTTCGTCGTGCACGACCGGGTCAAGTCGATCGACCGGCTCGCCCACGACCTGCGCGCGCTCGTCCCGCAGGCGCGCGTGGCCGTGGTCCACGGGCAGCTCCCCGAGCAGGAGCTCGAGGCGCGCATGCTCGCCTTCGTCGAGCACGAGGTCGACGTGCTCGTCGCGACGACGCTGATCGAGAACGGGCTCGACATCCGGCGCGCGAACACGATCCTCGTCGACCGCGCGCACCGATACGGGCTGGCGGAGCTGCACCAGCTCCGCGGGCGCGTGGGCCGCGCCGACGTCCGGGCCTACGCGTGGTTCCTCGTGCCCGAGGACGGGACGCTCACCGACGTGGCGCTCCGGCGCCTGCGCGCGATCGAGGAGCTGCGCGAGCTCGGGGCCGGCTTCCAGATCGCGCTCCGCGACCTCGAGATCCGCGGGGCCGGCAACGTGCTCGGCGCCGAGCAGTCGGGGCACATGGCCGACGTCGGCTACGACCTCTACTGCCGGCTGCTCAAGCGGGCCATGGCCGAGCTGCGCGGCGAGCTCACGGGCAGGCCGCTCGACCTCGAGCGCGACCTCGACCTCGAGGCGGCCGAGGTCGAGCTCGTGCTCGACGTGGAGGGCTTCGTCCCCGACGCCTACGTCGCCGACGTCGCGCTCAAGATCGACTGCTACCGGCGGCTCGCGCAGGCGGCCTGCGAGGACGACCTGGCCGCGCTCGAGCTCGAGCTGCGGGACCGCTTCGGGCCCGTGCCGGCGGCGCTCGCGACGCTGTTCGACCTGCGGCGCGCGCGCCTGCGCGCGGCGGGCCACGGCGTCCTGCGCGTCTCGCGCCAGGACAAGGTCCTGCAGCTCCGCTGCCGGAGCGCGCGGCGGCTCCAGGCCGCGGTCCGGGCCCGGCGGCAGGCGCTCCGCCCGATCGACGCGCACATGCTCTACCTCGTGCTCCCCGACCCGGGCTGCGACGACGCGGCGCTGCTCGCGCTCCTCCTCGAGGTCCTGCCGCCCGTCGACGCGCGCGGGCCCGACGAGGGCGGGCCCGAGGTCGACCTGGGCGCCGCGCGCCGCGAGCGGCAGCGCCGGCAGCGCGCGCGCGCGTTCCGCGAGCAGACGGATGGCCTCCGGCCGGGGCCCCGGCGCCCCCGCTGACGGGCCTTCACGCGGGCAGACCGCCCCCCGCCGTGCGAAGATCGAGGCCTCCCGGGGGCGCGGCGGCGCCCCCCGGGCGCGACGGTGGAGCGCCACGCCGGATCGTGACCGAGCCTGGACCGACGAGCGACGAGCGCGGGGGTGCCCCGGACGGCCCGGCGTTCGAGCTCGACGCCCCCCTCGCCGCCCTCGGGGGCGACCTGGAGCTCCTCCGCGAGGCGACGCGCGACTTCTTCGCCGACCTCCCGCTCCGCGTCGGGGACCTCCACGCGGGCGCCCTCGCCGAGGACCCGCGCGAGCTCCTCCGCGCCGTCCACACGGCGCGCGGGGTCGCGGCGCAGGTCGGCGCGGTCGCGGTCACCCGCGCGGCGGCGGCGCTCGAGGAGGCCCTGCGCGCGGGCGAGGCCCGGGCGCAGGCCGGGGGCCTGCTCGAGCGGCTGCTCGACGCGCTCGCGGGCGCGCCGGAGGGCGCCATGCAGGCCTGGGCCGCGCTGGGCGGCCTCGGCTCTGCCGGGCGGGAGCCCGACCGGGACCTCGCGGTGACGCCGGTCCCCGGCGGCGCGGTCGAGCGCGTGCTGGTCGCCGAGGACGACCCGACGACCCGGCGCCTGCTCCAGGGGCAGCTCGAGCGCTGGGGCTTCTCCGTCGTCGCCGTCGCCGACGGCAAGGCGGCCGAGGACGTGCTCCTCGGGGCCGATCCGCCCCAGCTCGCGCTGCTCGACTGGATGATGCCGGGGCTCGACGGCGTCGAGCTCGTGCGGCGGGTGCGGCGCGCGCGCCCCGAGGGCGGCCTGTACCTCGTGATCCTGACCGGACGCACGGACTCGGGCGACGTCGCGGAGGCGCTCGAGGCGGGCGCCGACGACCACATGCCGAAGCCCTACGACCTGGGCGCGCTGCGGGCCCGGCTGCGGGTGGGGCGGCGGACCCTCGCGCTCCAGGCCCGGCTCCGCGAGCGCGTCGAGGCGCTCGAGGTCGCGCTCGCCCGCGTGCGGCGGCTCGAGGGGCTGCTCTCGATCTGCTCGTACTGTCGGAAGGTCCGGGACCGCGGGGACGCCTGGCGCGCGCTCGAGCGCTACGTGCAGGAGCACTCGGACGCGCGGTTCTCCCACGGCGTGTGCCCGGACTGCCGCGCCGCGCTGATCCGCGACGACCCGAACTGGGCCGCCGCGTTCGGACGGCCGGGCCACACGGACCCACCTCCCGCGGACCCGATGGGGGACACGACCCTCGGCTGACCCCGCGGCCGGGGCGCCCAGCCCCCTGGGGCTCGCGTGCCCCGGCCGGGGGGTGCGTGCCCCGCCTGCACGCATAAGCCCATACTCGACAGCCACCCTGTCGATCGATTCGCCCTGGAACCGCCCGTGCGTTGAGACCTCACGAGGAGGGGCCAATGCACGGGCTCGTCGAGCGGCGACCAACGAACCGGCCGGACGAGGCCACGACGGACGCCGCCGGGCCCCGGCGGCGGGGCGCGTGGACCGCGGTGGGGGCGCTGGCGCTCGTCGCGTGGGGGGGCGCGCTCGTGGGCGGCTACGCCTGGCTCGTCGACCACGCGACGCGGCCGGGCGCCGCGGGCGAGGCGCCCGCGCGCTGGCCGGCGTCGGTGCCGCCGCTCGCCGGCTCCGGCGAGGCCACCTTGCTCGTGTTCCTCCACGGGGAGTGCCCGTGCAGCCCGGCGACGGTGCGCGAGCTCGGCCGCGCGCTCGCGACGGCGGCCGACGCGGGGGCCTCCTCCCCGCGTGTGGTCGCGCTGTTCGCGCCCGTGGGTCGCCCGGAGGCGAGCGCGCCCTGGGGCGCCCTCGACCTGCTGCCCGCCGTCGAGCGGCGCACGGACGACGGCGGGCGGCTCGCCGCGACGTTCGGCGCGCGGACCTCGGGCCACGTCGTCCTCTACGGCGCCGACGGGGCGCTCCGCTTCGCGGGCGGCGTGACCGCCGCCCGCGGACACCTGGGCCCCAACGCGGGCGCCGACGCGCTCTCGGCGGCCCTCGCGGCCACCCGCCCCGCCGCCGCGGCCGGCGCCGCCGTGTTCGGCTGCCCGCTGACCGAGGCCGCGGCCGGGCGCCCCGGCGCGC